>CAZJAK010000024.1:0-33989 GCA_964543935.1 uncultured Spirochaetaceae bacterium | reverse complement strand
GGCTGTATGGTTACCCAATTTTTTGTCACCCGCGCTTTGCCATGGCATTCACCAGCCGTCAGGCGATTATCGAGGACCGTTCCAACCAACCGGGCATGGAGCGATGCACCACCAAAGCCTTGGGTGTCCGGCAGATCAACGGCAAGAATTATACGCGTAAATACAGCAGGAACACCGATGTCCGTTTGTTGAGGACCGAAGTGAAGAAACGATTGGCGTTGTATAAAACAGATTTCTTCCAGCTCATGGCCGATTGGAAGGCACCGGAGGCTTCCGGTTGAAATTCATGCGGCTGCCGATTCGGTATGCATTGACCATCCTGTGCGTGGTGTTATTTTCAACCGAACCAGTGAGCGCCAACGATGTTGGTTCCTCGGTGCCGGTTACCGCCATCATCATCGATGCGGGTCATGGCGGTCATGACCCGGGGGCCCGCTCTTCATACCCGGGCGGTCCGGTGGAGAAGGATGTGGTGTTGGATATCGCACTGCGCCTGCGAGCCGAACTCCAACGGATGCAACCGGACATCAACATCGTGATGACGCGGGAAACCGATGTGTTCATCACCCTCGAAGAGCGCTCCGCGATCGCCCGCGCTGTCGATCCTGGGTTGTCGGGCCAATCCATACTCGTTTCCATCCATACCAACGGATCTACTTCTGAAAGTCCGGCGGGATTCGAGCTGTTGATCAAAGAGCATTCGAAACGGGTCGCCTTCTTTGGCAAGGACATCGAGACATGGCGCTTGGTCAGGTATGCCCAAGAGAATGCCACACAATTGAACCAAAATCTCAATCTGGCGAACCTGGCCTTGGCCCGCTCCCTTGAGACTTCAATCGCAACGATGTTTCCGAGCATGCGCGACAGGGGAGTGAAGGAGCAGGATGTCTGGGTGTTGAATGCAAGCGCCATCCCCTCAGTGTTGGTGGAGACATCCTTCATCACCAACACCGAGGAGGCCCGCCTCATGCAGGACGATGTGTGGCTGTCCAAGATGGCCTTGGCTATCGCTGAAGGTGTCTTGGCTTATTCGGGATTATGAACTTCACGTCCGGTTACGCTGTGATTTCTCGCGACCTTCCAATGTCAAGCGTACTTTAAGATCTTTCAGCTTGCGTGAGAGGGAGACCTTGTAGATGTGGGGATTCATCATCCGCTTGTATGATCCATGGAAAGTCGCCAAGCTCTCTTTGACCACCATTTGAAGTTCCCGTAACGAAGGATTGGGGCTGACTGCTTGGCCATTCTTCATCCGCAACTCCAGCATCGGTAAGCAAAAAGCACCTTTCGATGCTTTTAACACGAAGAAGTCGGCATCATTGGCGGGATGGTGGAATACGATGTCTTGGTTCGGATTGAAACGTTCTTCATCAAGCGAGACCAAATCGGCAATCGCCAATCCATCGTTGTCATAGAACCGCCAGACTTGTTTCTTGCCGGGATTGGTGGCCTTTTCAAAGCTGTTGCTGATCTTCATCGTCGGCAGGAAGCTTCCGTCTTCAGATTGTTTGGCAGCCAGTTTGTACACGCCGTTGAGGGAACTCTGCACACCGCCGGTCACTAAATGGGTGCCCACACCCCAAGAATCGATCGGTACTTCATCGCGTACCAGAGTCTCGATGATTTCTTCGGTCAGGTCGTTGGAGACATAAATGCGCGTCCCCACCAAACCAGCAGCATCGAGCCGTTTACGGATCTCGCGTGACAGGTAACTCAAGTCGCCGCTGTCGATGCGCACTCCGATCGTGCGACCGCGCGCCTGCATCTCCTTGCCGACTGCGATGGCGTGCTCGATTCCCGATCCCAGCGTGTCGTACGTGTCGATCAAGAGGATGCAGTTGTCAGGATAGATTTTTGCGAATTCACGGAATGCATCGAGTTCGTTGTCGAAAGCCATGATCCAAGAGTGGGCCATTGTGCCGGCAACCGGGATGCCGAACCGCTTGCCGGCCAATGTATTGCTGGTGGCCGATGCCCCTCCGATGTAAGCTGCCCGCGATGCACTGAGGGCGCCATCGGGTCCTTGGGCGCGCCGCAGTCCGAATTCCATGATCTGCCCGTTGCCGGTGGCCAAGCTCAAGCGGCTCGTCTTGGTGGCGATGAGGGATTGGAAATTCACCGTGTTCAGCAGCATGCCTTCAATCAACTGCGCTTCGATGAGGGGGGCCTCGATCCGTATCAAGGGTTCCGATGGAAACACCACCGATCCTTCGGCCATTGCATAGACATCTCCGCTGAAGGAAAAGTGTTGCAGCCAGTCGAGGAAGGCAGGGTCGAACCGTTTCAGGTTCCGTAGATAGGTGATGTCTTCTTCGCTGAATTTGAACGCTTTCAAATTATCGAGCAGGTCGCTCAAGCCGGCGAAGACCACATATCCACCATTGTAAGGATTGGTGCGGTAGAACATGTCGAAGACCACCCGCGGATTGTGTGAGCTCAGATAATACCCCTGAGCCATGGTCAATTCGTAAAAATCGGTCTGCAGGGCTGAATGTTCCATCGCATTCCTCCTCGTGCCGTCTGTCAACGGCGGATGACGTCGAATCCAAGGTAGGGGATCAACCGTTCGGGCATCCTGATCGATCCATCCGCCTGTTGGAAATTCTCCACAATCGCCACGATAGCTCGCGAGATGGCGATGGCGGTCCCGTTGAGCAAATGGACGAAGCGTGTTTTTCCGTCATCGTCCCTGAAGCGTATGTTGAGCCTTCTCGCTTGGTAATCGGTACAATTGCTTGTACTGGTTACTTCTCCGTATTCGCCATGCTCGCCCCGGCCGGGCATCCATGCCTCGATGTCGAACTTGCGGTAGGCAGGTGCCCCCAGGTCGCCGGTGCAGGTGTCGACAACCCGATAGGGGATCTCCAATCCTTGGAACAACTGCTCCTCGATGGCCAGCAGTTGTTCGTGGATCGAGTCCGATTCTTCGGGCAAACAATAGACGAACATCTCAACCTTTGAGAATTGATGGACACGGTACAATCCTTTGGAATACTGTCCCGCTCCGCCCGCTTCACGCCTGAAGCAGTGTGAGAGCCCGGCCATCTTGATAGGCAGCTGATGCTTGTCCAAGATGTCGCCACTGTGATACCCGCCCAAGGTGATCTCGGCCGTACCCACCAAGCATGTTCCGGTCCCTTCCAGCGCATAAATATTGCTCTCTTCTCCCCTGGGATTGAAACCGATGCCCTCCAGGATTTCCTCTTTGGCGATATCGGGGGTGATGGTGAGGGTGAAACCATGTGAGCGCAGGATGTCGAGGGCGTACCGTTCCAAAGCCAGCTCCAACAAAACCGCTTCATTCTTCAAATAGTAGAATTTCGCTCCACTTACCTTGGTGGCAGTATCGAAGTCGATCAAGTCGAGCGTTTGACCCAGTTCGACATGGTCTTTCGGGGTGAAATCGAAGCGAGTCGGTTCCCCCCAGACAGAGATTTGCAGGTTCTCCGTGTCGAGCTTGCCCACCGGAACGCGCGGATGGGTGTAATTGGGAATGGTCCTGGCTGCTTCGAGGTAGCGGCGTTCAACCACTTGCAACCGTTCCTCGACTGCAGCGATCTGCTCCTTCAGCCGTTTGCCCTCTGAGACCAAGGCTGAGCGCTGGCCGGCATCCAGTTTGCCTTTCATGGCTGCGGCATTGTCGTTGCGGCTCTTGCGAAGGTTTTCCGTTTCCAGCAACAACCGTCCACGTTCATCTTGCAACGCGATGATGGCATCGATGTCGACCTGCATATTGCGGTCGGCGATATTTTGTGCGATGACCTGCCTGCGTTCCTTCAATTCCTTCAATTCGATCATGTGAGCTCTCCCTCGTTGCGTATCACTGCCCGGCTGAAGCGTTCAATGCAGCTTTTTCATCCAAATAGTGGACCTTGTCACCCACAGCCCGTACAGCTTCCATCAAAGTCCCTTCAAAACCGGCTTGTCCTAGGACTTGCATCATCTCGATGGTGGTCCCCCCGGGTGAACATACCGTTGTCGCCAACTCTATTGGATTGCGACCACTCTCACGCAGCAGGGCCGTTGCACTTTCAGCGGTATCGCGGATCAATGCCAAAGCGGTCGTGTACGGTAGCCCAAGGGCGACCCCTCCCATGGCAACGCCGTGCAAGAAGGTCAGGCAAGCGGCTATTGCAGAGCCGGAAACTCCAGTGAAAGCCGCCATGTGTTCCTCGGGGATGGCGAAAGCGGTGCCGAATGTCCGTACGATACTGTAGGTTTCCTCGATGAGATCTGCATCGGCCAAGGGATGCGGGGTGACAGCCGTCACTGCCTTGCCGACTTGAGCTGCTATGTTCGGCTGAATTCGGACGATGCGATCACTGCCCAATTGCTGCGAAAGGGTTTCGAGCGACACCCCGGCAATCAGACTGATCCAGCCGACTTTGGTGGAAAAGGCTTTCAAATCGGCATACAAGCTGCCGATCACTTGAGGTTTGACCGCCAAAATCACGAGAGAGCTGGCTTGCAACAGTGCTTGCAGGGACATGGCGGTGGCGTGACAGGAACGGGCGATTTGAGCAGCATGCTCGCTGCGGGTATCGGTGAGCGCGATTGACCAGCGTGGATCGCCGGCCATGGCTGCCGCGATGGCACTGCCCATGTTTCCACATCCGATGATTCCGATTGTCTTCATGCGATGCCCTCCTGCGAAGCGATTGTTGGATTTGGCCACGAGAGCTTGTGCAGGTTCCCGCTGGCTTGCAATCCCGTGAAGCCGTTTTGGCGTTCGTATTCATAGGCAGCGATTGCGACGCTGTTCGAAAGATTCAAAGACCTAGCGCCCTCAAGCATCGGGATGCGCAGGCAACGAGTAGGATTGAGGACGAGGATTTCTTCGGGCAAGCCAGCCGACTCGCGGCCAAAGATGAGATAGGGGTCGTTCCCGTATTGGGCTTCACAGTACAGGCTCTGTGCTTTCGTGGTGAAGAACCAGCATTGACCAGGACTGACAGCGTCCAAGAATTCCGGGAAGGACTTCCACTGTCGGACGGTGAGCATGTGCCAATAATCAAGGCCGGCCCGTTTGAGTTGACGGTCGTCGAGTGAGAATCCAAGCGGGTGGACGAGATGAAGGACCGCTCCGAGCGCAGCACACGTACGGGCGATGTTTCCAGTGTTTTGAGGGATTTCCGGTTCAATCAACACGATGTTCACCATGCTCGTCTCCTCGTAACGCCACTGTAGCACCGATGGGGGCGAACCTTCAAGCACAACGGCTTATCGCGAAGGGGCATCTGGGTCGATTAGGCTGGTCGCTTTGTCGACCTTGCGCCCTTTGTTGCGCAACTGCAGGATGACCTTTTCCAGTTCACGTTTGCGCCGATAAGTGTCATCGAATAATTCCTGCTGAATCGGATCGCAACCAATCACGATATTGTGCAAGCCGACTCCGAGCAACCGCACTGGCGATCGTTTCCATTTCTGCTGGAGCAAACGGCAGGCGATGGCATAGATCTCTTCAGCAGAATAAATGGGTTTTGAAGGAGTCTCTTGGGCACTGATGGTGGAGAAATCGCTATAACGGAGCTTGATGGCTACCGTGGATCCCAAGGCATGTTCCTCAATCGCCCTGAACATGACTTCGTGGCTCATGCGCAGCAATTGTTGCCTGAGCAGCGAATCGTCGGTGATGTCGGTGGCGAACGTAGTCTCAGTGCTGATCGAGCGCGTCTTGGCCTCTTGCGCATAGATGCCGGGATCTTCCCCGCAAGCGATGCGGTGATAGAATTCTCCGGCAGCGTTCCCAAACGTGCGCTTCAACCTTTCCAGGTCCCAAGCGCGCAGTTGGGCAGGGGTGGTTATGCCATGGTGTTCAAGGATTTTCCATGATGCGTCACCGACTCCCCATAATTTTTTCAGCCCGATGGTGTCGACGAACAGGATTTCCTTTCCCGGTGCCACCCGGCACAATCCATCCGGCTTGCCGTAAGCCGAAGCCATCTTGGCGATATAGCGGGTCTGTGCGATACCGACCGAGATGGTCAACGATGTCTCCTCCTTGACGGTGCGCTTCAAGCTAGCAGCAGCTTCGAGCGGAGGGCCGAACAATCGCTGTGTCCCGCTCATGTCGAGGAAAGCCTCATCAATGGAGATTTGTTGGACAATCGGGCTGAACCGTTCGAGAATCGCAACGATTTTGTGGCTCATGGCACTGTATCGTTCCATCCTTCCTGCTACGAATACGGCGTGGGGACACAATTGGCGGGCTTTGAACATCGGCATGGCCGAATGGACACCAAAGGCGCGTGCTTCATAGGAGCAGGAGGAAACCACTCCGCGGGGACCCATGCCGCCGACAATCAACGGTTTGCCGCGGTAGGCGGGATTGTCCAGGCTTTCCACGGAGGCGAAGAACGCATCCATGTCGACATGGAAGAACACGGGCTCCACCTCAAGAACCTCCCAGGCGCTCGAGGCTCAGAGACATCCTCAGCGCATGGTCGCCCAGTGCCCCGCCGAGCAAGCAAGAGCTGAGCCGTTGCCAGTCATACCCAGCCTGGGCGATCAAGCGGGGATAGTGGCTGGTGGCCGTCATGCCGGGAATGGTGTTGATCTCATTGAACAAGATGGCACCGGTTGCGGGGATGTAGAAGAAATCGACCCGGGCGAATCCTTGTACACCCAGGATGCGTCCGATGGTCAAGGCATATTGCCGGATCGCTTGGGCATGTTCGGCGATGATGGGAGCGGGGATCTGCATCGTGGCACAGTTTGTTGCATCATACTTCCTGTCATAACTGAGGAAACCGTCAACGTGTTTGCCTGGATCCAGCACGGCTCCGCAAGGGGAGGCCACCAATTCTCCGTTGTCTTCAATGAGCGCACATTCGATTTCGACCATGTCGGCCACATAGGGTTCAACCAAACATTCAGTGGTGTAACGCAATACTTCGCCAAAGGCTTGTTCCAGGCAATCTGCGGTACAGTGATGCACGATGACCACCCCCACCGATGAACCACCGTCATCGGGTTTGAGGACAATCGAGTTTCCGAATTCATCGAGCAATCCAGCTGCGGTCTTGGCCATCGCACCGTTTTCCTTTATCCGGCGCACGTGTGCGGCAGTAAATAGCCTCGATGGGGTGACAGGCACCCCTTGGCTTCCCACGAGGCCTTTGGCCAGGTGTTTGTGCATTCCGAGCACACTGGCGGCGACTTTGCAGCCGACATACGGCAAACCAAGGCCATCCAGCAATCCTTGCAACACGCCATCTTCGCCATTGGTCCCGTGAACCAGAGGGAATGCGGCGTCGAACTGGAGAGCTGTTCCGTCTTCCGTGAATAAAGTTGGCTTGTGGCCAGCGAAAAAATGTATCTTTTGGCCTTGTCTGGCTGAGCCGACAGTGTCTTGGAGGTACCAAAGGCCTGATCGGGTGATGAGGATCGGCACCACTTCGTGTCCGACTTCCGTCAACCGGTTGCAGACATTCATGGCCGATTTCAGCGAGACTTCATGCTCCACTGAACGGCCTCCATACAGCACTGCCACGGTTAGGGGTTTCATGAGGTTCCTCCCTGTTGACGTTCCACCTCAAGTATAGTCAATTGTTGTTTCAATTCGGTTGCTTCATCCCATGCCAGCGGACCCGCTGGGTACTGGATGGTATGCTCATGGCCTTTGCCGAGAGCGAGCAACACATCGCCGGGACGGCACAAGCGCAATGCGAAAGCCAAGGCTGACCTCCGGTCGGCAATCTCATGCACCGCGACTGCCGCTTTACATGCAATTCCCGACTTGATATCGGCGTTTATACCAGATGGATCCTCGTTGCGGGGGTCTTCATCGGTCAAGACGATCGAACAGCAATGCTTGGCAGCTATGGCACCCATCGGAGCGCGCTTGCTACGGTCGCGTTCTCCGGCTGCCCCGAACACTGCCACGATGCGCGAAGCAGGGTATAGTTTCTCCACTTCAGAAAAGAGTTGTTCGAATGCATCGGCGGTATGGGCGAAATCCACGATCGTCAAGATGGAGAGGTTGTTGGGGATGATGCAAAAGCGCCCCTCCACCTGCTTGATGAGCTCAACCGAAGGGGCAAGTTCGAGGGGCTTGCAACCAAGGACGGCGCTGGCGGCCAGGAGCGAGCCCAACATGTTGCGCATGAACAAGGCTGGACCATAACCAAACCTGATCGAGCAGCTGCCAGTTGCATCCGACACGGTTCCCCAACGCGATGCTAGGGCGGCTTCATGTGTCCGGGCATGTAAAACCGCCTTTAGGTTGGGGTCGTCCAATGCATATGTCAAGGTGGTGATCCCCTCTGGCAATGCTTGCATGAGTTCAGCCTTGTAGGGGAAATTGGCGGGAAAGCAGACATGTCCGCCAGGGAGCAATTGGCGAGCTAAGTTGAGCTTGGCATCGATGTATCGTTCTTTGCTCTTGTGGAACTCGAGATGTTCGCTGGTGATGGTCGTATACACCGCCACACTGAAATGGATGCCGGACAACCGCGCATGTTCGTTGGACAAGCCGTGGCTGGTGGCTTCCAATACCACATGGGTCACGCCATTGTCGCGGCAACGAGAGAGAAATCGGTACAACTCGGTCGGTTCGGGTGTACTTTGACGATACGGGCTCATCGTTCGCCCGCTGCCATCATCGATCGAGACCGTGTCGAGCAATGCGCATGCGATACCGCGTGCTTTGAGCAACTGCCACAAGAATTCACATGTCGTGGTTTTCCCGTCTGTTCCAGTCACCCCGATGATGGACAAGCCGGTCTGTGGGTCCCCATGCAAGCGGGCCGCCATATGCGAAAGCGCCATGCGGACATGACCAGCCCTGCAGTAGGCGATATCGGGGCGGTACGAGACAAGCGGTTTTTCATGGATGACGGCAACCGCACCATGAGCGATGGCTTCATCGATGTAGCGGTGCCCATCGACATGCAGGCCGTTTATGGCGAAGAATACCGAGCGAGGTCCGATTTTTCTCGAATCTAATTCCAATTGTTCAATCATTGGATCGTATGAGACAGGTATCCTGCATTCAGAAAATAGCTTGCCATCGTCCAGTAAAGCTGATAACCTTTTCATGACTCAACCTCTTGCAGACGGTTCCAGAAGAGGATGGTATCAGGCTTCCCACCTATTTACAAGGATTGGAATCCCCAAGGAGACACATGCAATGCCCGAGGCCTTGCCCCGTTACGAGACGGACCAACTCATCTCCATCATCGGCAACAAGCGTTCGGTGCAGCAGCAGTTGCGGGTTTTGTTCGAACAATTGCTGGTCAAGCCACAGCGGAGCCTGTTTGTCGATCCCTTCTGCGGTAGCGGTGCGGTCGCCCGGATCGCCCGCTCTTTGGGGTGCCGGGTCGCGGCATCAGACGTAGAACCGTTCACATTCATCACGAATTATGTCTATCTGTCGCTCGACAATGATGAATTGAACAGCATGTTCACAGAATTTGGCGGGCTTGACGCATATCTGACGATGTTGAACCTGCAAGGATTGTTCGCATCGACTTCCAACCGGGATTTGCCCTATGGATATCTCAGTACGCATTACGCGCCTCGCGATGACCAGCAGTATGACGGCAAGCGCGAACGGTTGTTTTTCACCAGGGCCAACGCTTTGTTTCTCGACGCAATTCGCGAGGAGGTCGAACACAATTGGATCAGTGGGAAAATATCGGCCTCGGAGAAATGCGTGATCCTGTCATCGTTGCTGTACGAGGCGTCGCGCAAGGCCAATACCAGCGGCACCTTCACCTCCTACCATAAACAATTTGGCTCCTATGAGGCTGGCGCCCGCTCCAGGATAACCACCGAATGCTCGATTCAAGCCCCTATGCTCATCGATGCTCCTTCGCTGAAAGGCACCGTCCGTATCCAACGGGCTGAGGATGCGGTTGCAAATCATAGCGCGGACCTCTGTTTCCTGGATCCTCCCGCAACCGTCCATCAGTATGGCGGCACTTGCCACCTGCTGAACTCGATCGCCATGTGGGACAAGCCTGTGCCCGACAACAGGCTTGATCAAGACGGAAACCTTATCGACCGTAGCGGGATGCGCAAAGACAAAGGAGCGACTTATTCAGAGTTCTGCTCACTCAAGCATGCCGGAGCCGCCATGGTCCGGTTGCTCAACCGGGTCGATGCGCGGACCGTGGTATTGACCTATCCGCGCAACGCATTGGTGGATCCCGTCTGGCTCGATGAAATGCTCAGAGCGCGGTTTAAGCATGTGCGGACGATTCTGCTACACAAACGAAACCAGGGGGGGCGGCAGCCTGCGACTCGCTCCAAGGAGGGTTTTGAACAGGTCATTGTCGCTGACCAAGGGTCTGCTTCCTCGCACTTGGTCTCGCTCGATTGGACCACCTTGTCGAAGATGGCGGCTATCCGGTCATTCGACGAGGCTGTTTTCAGACCATGCGAATCACTCGGACCGTTATCGTTCACCGGTGGTGTGCTCTTGGATTCAGATTGGGAATCGTTCCGGTTGGAAGATCTCACCCACGCCGAGTTGGATGGGCTAGCCAGCGCATTGGAGGCCTCTCGTTGTCAATCTGTGGCAGAGTCGCTGGTGGTACTGATGGAAGCACTCGCTGGCAAAACTTCCTATCGATTGGATGGCAAAGGGCGGGTGAGGGTGGAACGCAAAATCATATCCTTGGTGCGTAAAGCCCGTCGTTGCGAAGACTCCCGCTCGTTCACAGCATTGCTTGAACAAGTCACGGATATGGTCCAAGCTGTGGGGAATCCACCATTCATAGTCAAGGAACTGGCCAAATTGGCGGGGGTGCTGCAAACGCCTGCAGACTGAACTCCCCTGCATTGTGGAATGTGCGTGGGTCTGCTATGCTCGATGCAGGTGGAAGATGATGGTGTTTGGTGGAGGATTATCGGCAATCAAGCGGTTGCGCCCGCTCTGGCAAGCGGTGCTGGTGTGCTGCATGGTGGTGAACCTTGCGCCGCTTGCAGCCCAACGCACGTTTGCATTGCGCTCGCTGGCGATGGGATCGGCAGGGGTGGCCCTCAACGGATCTCCGGGGCCGCTCTCGATCAATCCTGCCAGTTTGTATTATCAACAAGAGAACCAACTCATGCTCACCGGCATGTACGGAGATTCGTTTCTTTTGGCCGACCACGCAGCTGAGGCAGTACTGGCGAACTGGCAAGAACCCTCCACGTCTGCCCGAGCATTGTTTTCAAGCAGGTTTGCCGCGCTGTCGATCGAATTGGAGTATGTCTTGCAAGACCGGACCGTCAGGCCGGATCAAACCGTAAGGTTCATCGCCAACAACATATCGAAACTCCAGTTGAATGCCGCCTATGGCAATGAAAATGTAGCGGTGGGGATCTTTGCACTCGGGGGCACCGCTTTGGAGCGCACAGTCGTGCTCGATGATGAAGCTCCTCTGCTCGATTATCTGCAACAGACGTTCTTGGAGCGTTATTATCCCGTTGCAGGCAATCAGTATTTCAATGTGGGGGCCGGATTGCTCGTCTCCTATGAGTGGATTTCGATGGGTTTGGCGACCGAATCTTTATTCCAGATGGACTATTCAACCAATGAATTGGTCATGGATGCTGGTTCCATCATCGAGGATTTGACAGTAGGGATGGGTTTCACCACCCCGGTGTTCGACCGTGACAACGAGTTGAACCTGATGGTGTTCAGTTTTGCGTTCGATGTCTCCAATGTCGGTGATGAAAACTTGCGGCAAATCCATGGCGGCCTCGAGGTGAAATTCCAATTGTTGCCTTCTTATTCCATTGCCGTACGGGCAGGCTATCGCGAACGACAGGCCGACTTGGCCAGTTTATTTGCGCTCGACGGATCGCAAGGATTCACCACGTTCGGATTGGGGGCACGCCTGGGAAGCCTCGACCTGAACCTTTTGGCTGAAGTACCGCTCGCAACCTACCAGGCCTCTTGGGATGGAGGGGATCCCATCTCGTACCGCATCGGGGTCACGATGGTGCCGTAGCTTGACAATCTTTTTTTTGGCCACTATAGTCATGGGGTACTGAAATCAAGCGAGGAGTTATCCATGGCAAAAGCACATAGAGGAGCCGGTATTCGGGATCGCAAAGAAAACGGTCGCGGACAATGTCCGGTTTGCAAAAGGACCGCAATCAAGTTGCTCTACGAAAACGAAGTCGAAGGCAGCAAGACGATGGTGTGCAAGCAATGCAGCGCGGCCATCAAGAACGCGAAATAAGCACACTGGCATACCGCTTGGAAAGACTGTCGGCAGACAGTCTTTTTCTTTGACGGGGCGGGAGTCCGACGATGGGATTCTTACAAGGTCCGTTAGGCCGGCGGCTGTTCATGGTCGGCATCAAAGGCACCGGGATGGCCTCTTTGGCTGTGATGCTGGCAAAGGCGGGTTTTTCTGTCAGCGGTTCGGACACAGGCGAGGTCTTTTCGACTGATGCCTTGTTGCATTCCCACGACATCATGTGTATCGCGTCATTCGATGCCTCTGATTTGCCTGTCGGCATCGATGCAGTGATCCATTCGACGGCTTGGAAGCCCGCATCCAATCAACAACTCATTGAAGCTCGCCGACGCGGCTTGCCCATCTTCTCCTATCCCGGATTCCTTTCCTATCTGGCAAGTCACAGCGAAAGCTACGGGATTGCAGGAACGCATGGCAAGACCACCACGGCCGGATGCGCCACATGGATGCTTGCTCCCACCGGGCTGCCTTATTTCTCCGTGTTCGGTTCATCGTTGGCTCAAAGCGGAGCCGGTTCTTACCATGGTGACGAAATCGGCATCATCGAGGCCTGCGAGTACCAAGATCATTTCCTGTCTTATGATTTACAGGGAGCGGTGGTGTTGAATGTCGATTACGACCACCCCGACTGGTTTGCGGATGCCGATTCCTGTTACCGCTCGTTCGCACGGTTCGCTCTGCGATTGGCACCTTCTGGTTTCCTCATAGTCTGCACCGATACTGACGGTGGCAGGCGCTTGGCTGCCCACATCCAAGCCGAACGGCCCGACCTGACAATCATCACATACGGGACCGTGGGGGAGTCCGACTTCAAGCTGGTCGATTACCTGTATCGGGACGGGGAAGGCCATTATCGTCTGTCTTCGTTGGACGGTTGGTTCACTTCGCGTTTGGCTGGACCGGTATTGACGGGCGACATCGTGGGGGCGGCTCTCCTGTGCACGTGCATCGCATTGCACAGGGAAGGGCGGCTTTCCAAGCCAAATATGGTCGATTTACCCATCCTCGCGGCATTCTTGCGGGAAGGTGAACGTTTCATCGGTTGTGCCGGGCGTTCCGAAACCCTTCGCTTGGGTGACGACATCGTGTTGGTCAAGGATTACGCCCACCACCCCGCCGAGATCACAACTACGTTGGAGAGTCTTCGCATAGTCCACCCCGATAAGCGCTTCGTGTTGGTCTTCTCTCCCCACACCGTATCGCGAACCGTGACATTCATGGCCGATTTCGCAGTGGCCCTTTCGGCATGCGACCTGTTGTTTGTTCTGCCGGTCTATGCCTCGGCGCGCAACGACGGAGAAAAAAAACTTTGCGACACTACGGCAGAACAGCTGGCTGAAATGGCGGGCGGGCGATACATCGACGACGAACCCAGTTTGTTCGATTCTTTGCTGGCTTTATTGCAACCCGGCGATGTGTGCATTACGATGGGAGCTGGCAACACGTTGGCACTATATGAACGCCTGAAGGCGCATTACAGGAGCGATGAACGATGAAGAGCATGACCGGATACGGATACGCCGAACAGACGACTGAAGACTTTAGCATGACGGTCGAGCTCAAGTCCTACAACAACCGGTATCTCGACATCAACCATAACATCCCGTTCTACTTGGCCCGCTACGAACAGGACATCGACAACCGCATCAAATCCCATGCCGCACGCGGCCATGTAGATGTCAATGTCCGTATTAAACAACTGAAGAGCACGGTGGACCTGCATGTCGATGAGGCGGCAGTCCAACGCTATCGCGACGCATTCGCGACGATTTCACAGGTGGCGGGACTCGAACACGGCCCGGCCTTGAGCGATTACGTGGCGGCCGAAGGGGTGTTGGTCAACTTGAAGGAACAGGATTGCGCTGTGTACGAACAGGCGTTATGGGTGCTGCTCGAACAAGCCTTGCGGCAACTCGACGAGTCGAAATTTCGTGAAGGCAGTTCCACACAAACAGATTTGAGCCGGTTGGGGGGACAGTTGCAATCTGGTTTGGAGCGCATCAGCTCCTTTGCATCCGAACTCGAAGAGCGCTTGAAAGCAAACTTGGTGCAGAAATTCGAGGAGTTGCTTGGACCGAAAGGGTATGACGAGAACCGGTTCCTGCAGGAAGTCGCCGTGATGCTCAACCGGTATTCGATCAACGAGGAGTTGGTCCGCTTGGCTATCCACCTCAAGGAGTACCGCACTTTGCTCGACAGTGGCGAGCCGGTTGGCAAGCGCCTCGATTTTTTGAGTCAAGAGATGAACCGCGAGATCAACACCATTGCCAGCAAGAGCGTCATCGTCGAGGTGAACCAACAAGTCGTCGCCATGAAGGACGCATTGGAAAATATCCGAGAGCAGGTCCGAAACATTGAATGAAAGGGTGGTTGGAACATGAGGATTGCGATTTCTGGCAAGAGCGGATGCGGGAATACCACAGTGAGCACGTTGGTTGCCGGCCACCTTGGCTATGCATTGATCAATTTCACTTTCAGGAACCTAGCCAAGGAACGCAATGTCGATTTCTGGGAATTCTGCAGCATGGCTGAGCAGGACGATTCCATCGACAGGGAACTCGACGAGCGGCAGGTGGCCATGGCGATGGCTCAGCAAAATTGCGTGCTTGGTTCCCGCTTGGCGATTTGGATGTTGATCGAAGCCGACCTGAAGGTCTACTTGACTGCCTCGGCCGAAGTCCGGGCTGAACGAATCCATATGCGCGAGGGCGGTTCCCCTGCGCGTCGGTTGCAAGAGACACTCGAGCGCGATGCCAACGATACCGCCCGCTACAGACGCATCTACGGCATCGACAACAGCGACACTTCGATCGCCGACATGGTCATCGATACCGAAGCGCACACACCGCAAGAAATCGCTGCATTGATCGTTGCCCGCGTCCGTTCGATGGAATCGGGACAACCGTAGCCTTACTGCTTTTTGAGGTGCCGCAAAGTCGCCTCGGCCCCCATCTTGATGAAGCTGAGGTCATCGCCACACGAGATGAAATCCACACCCATGGAGAGCCATAGGTCTATGTAGGTCGTATCGGCCGGTCCGATTGAAACCCCACAAGGGACGGCGGCTTCTTTACAGGCTGCGAGAGTCTGCTTCGCCAACGACAACACCTGCGGGTGGCGCGTTTGACTGAGCAATCCAACCGAACCGGACAAGTCATAGGGTCCGATGACGATGGCATCCAAATAGGGGACCTGCACGATCCGCCCGATATCCCGTACAGCCTGGACATGCTCGATCTGCACGATGCGCAAGAAGGAACGATGGACTTGTTCCAAGTACTCAGCATCACCGACCGCAGCATAACGGTTGGCCCGGCGAGGGCCGAAACCTCGTGTGCCTGCGGGAGGGTACAGGCAATCATCCATGGCACGTTGCACATCTTCTGCACTCAGCACCTGCGGGATGATGATTCCATCAGGCCCCATCTCCAACACTGGTTTGATGAAAGCCGTGTCGTTCAGGACTACCCGCACCAAGGCGGCCGCCCCGGCGCCTTGTACGGCAGTGATCGAGGCTAAGATCTGGTTCAAACCGTAGGGTCCGTGTTCCGCATCGATCCAGACGAAGTCGTACCCAAAACACGCCATGGCTTCGGCGATCGACGGATCGCTGAGCATGGCATGGCCGCCGGCCACAAAGGGACCGTGCTTGAACCGTTCCCTCAAGGTTTGAGCAGCATCACGCATGTCACGCCTCCAATCCCAGTTTCAGCCTCATGGACCGTTCCATCCTGATGAGTGCATCGATCTCGTGACGGGCATTCTCGTTGAGAATGGAACGCGGTTTCGAGCGGGTGAGGGTTGACATGGCCAATCCCGTCTCGTTGCAGTGGTATTTGGCGTTCACAGGATAAGCGCGCGCCTCGCTTACTGCCGTAACGGTAAGCCAATCGCTCACTTCACGGGCCAATTCGGGGTGTTTCCTATGGTGCTCGTACAACCACGCATAGATATCGATGTGGAAGTTGGCCATGACGCCATTGTACCCGACGTACCCATCGATGAGTGAATCGAGCAAGGTGGCCGTGTTGGCATTGAACAACGCCAGGTTTGTTCCCGCCACCGCCTTGACCCGTTCGCGTTGGATGGCGTTTGCGCAACTGACGTCTTTCAAGAAAACCAGTTTCCCGGTCCTGGCGCAGTCGGTCAAGAATGGAGTCGAGATCAAACGCAGATAGGGGTAGGGGCATTCATACAAGCCGAAGGCGACCGCCGGCAGTTGCCTGAAGATATCGTCTGCTCTCGAAAGGAAAACCTCTTCAGGATCGGCTTGGGCCGCCATCCGGTTGGAAACAAGCACCACGGCGTCGACTCCGGTTGTTGCCATGTTGCCCAATTCATCGATTTGCTTGGCAGGCTCGTCGGCGGTGTGGCCGGAAGCAATGACCTTGATTCTCCCGGCGGCAGCATCGACGACGGCAGTGGCGATATCGAGCTTCTCTTGCTCGGAAAGGAAGAACATCTCACTCGATTGGCAAACGGCGAAAATCCCCATGGCTCCCCGTTGCACGTACCAATCCACCAGAGCCCGTACTGCCGAAAAATCGACGGTATTCTCCTCGGTGAATGGGGTGATCATGGTGGGCCAACACCCGCGATACTCAGTTGTTTTCATCTTTCACCTGCTTTTCATGATAGGAATCCGGCTACTCTCGGTAAAAAGAGGACCGTTTCCGGTATGAACGTTATCATAAAAAAAACCACGATCATGACTCTCGTGTTGTCATCGGTCGGGACAGCTGTCGGAGTGCCACAATCGTCGGTTTTGATAATATCCTCCAGTTTCAATTAACCTATCCTTCAATCTCGGGATACTGTCACCCCAAGATGGGATTGCTCTGCATCAGCGGTCTGTGCTCTCGGCAGGTGAGCAGGTCACCTCGAATTTCCTGACGTTCTCCCGGGAAGCTGCCAGATGTTCACGCATGGCTTGTTCAGCAACATCCGGTTGGGCTGTGGCCAATGCATCGATGATGTACCCATGCCGTTGCAGGCCATCTTCGATGCCGCCGGGAAGGATGACTCCCTTGGCCATGTAATCCTTCAACAGATCGGTCATGGTCTGGACGAACATTTTCAATAAACCGTTGCGGGAAGCTTCAGCCAAAGCGATGTGGAACGAGGAATCGAGCGCCACCCGTTGTGAAACCGACAGGGTCCGGTCCTCCATCGTCTTGATGATCGCCCGCAGATGCGCAAGCTCCGCTGCTGTGATGGATGTACTTGCCAAGCGGACCGAGGCCACTTCCAATATGATGCGCATCACATGCAGGTCGTCGTTGGAGATGCTGTCCGATGTAACGATCCTCCCGATGGCGTTGGAGACGGTGTTGGCATTTGGTCTGGAAACATAGGAGCCGTCACCGGTCCGCTGCACGATCAGCCCGCGTTCCTTGAGGAGCTTGAGGGCTTCGCGAATGACGGTCCTGCTCACTTTGAATTGGCGGCCTAGCGCTTGTTCAGAGGGGAGTTTCGACTCCTCCTGCATGCCTGGTTTGAGGATGGCTTGCTCCAAGGCATCGGCTATCTGTTCGTAAAGGTTGGTCTTGTTCAATGTGAAGTCAATGGTGTTCACCCACAGCCCTCCAAGAGCGGTATACCTGTATGACAGATTCTCTAGACCCAGCATGGCATGGCTGATTCAAGCTGTCAATGATTTTTTTTGGACTTGATGGAGATCATGTGCTCGTGGCGGACTCTATACAAAGTCAAAGAAGTTTTGTATTATCGTGTAGTTGCAACCAATTTTTCGAGGAGTACAACCTTGAGCATTCCGTTAGATACACTTATTGACAATCAAGCCAATGTCTATGAGATGACCTGCGTCGCCATCAGCCTCGCCAATGTGCTTTCAGCCAATGGAGACCAGGAGATTGAGAACAATAACCAGAAGGTCGTCTCCACCGTGCTCGAAAAGGTGTTGACGGAAGATGTCGAATTTGCAGGCGAAGATAAGGAATAATCCCGTCATCTTCCTCTTCGGTCCGACCGGAGTGGGAAAGACCGAATTGTTGCTGCATCTCGACAGCCACAAATTCACCGTGGTCAATGCCGACTCAAAACAGGTATACCGCCATTTGAACATTGGTTCGGCCAAGCCCGAACCTGAAGTGTTGGCGCGCATAGAGCACCGCCTCATCGATATCCGCGATCCATGGGAACAATTCAACGTAGGGGATTTCGTACATCTCGCCGATGAAGCTTGTCGAGAGATCAACGACGGGGGAAAAATCCCCGTCTTGTGCGGCGGGACTGCCTATTACTTCAAACATTTCTTATTTGGGTTGCCAGCCTCGCCGCCGAGTGATCCTGTTGTCCGTGCCAAAGTCGCCGTATTGGCCAAGACACACGGGAACCAATGGTGTCACGATCGCTTGCGGCAAGTCGACCCCCTGTCGGCCGAGCGTATCCATCCATCGGACGCTTATCGCATCACCCGGGCTTTGGAGGTCTTTGAGACATCCGGCAAACCGTTGTCCGCTTTCGCCATGCCCGTCCAGAGCCGGCCAGGCATGAATCCTTTGGTCATTGGACTGTTCAGGACAAAAGAGGAACTCGACCAACGCATCGACGACCGGGTGGATGCCATGTTCGCCCAAGGGCTCACCGATGAGATCCAGCGGTTGCTTGCCATGGGGGCCACCGCTTCGTGGCCCGGCATGCAGGGCATCGGGTATCGCGAATTCTTTCCTTCATCGCCCGGGGAAGCATTGGATGAAAAGGGTATCGCCGACCTCATCAAACGTGACAGCAAGGCTTACGCCAAGCGGCAACTCACCTTTTTCCGCAGCCTTCCCGGGGTGCACTGGATCCATCCGTCCCACACGGACGAGCTTGACCGTTTAATCGAAACATATCTCGCTTGAACGGGGCATCCTTCGTTATAGGCCTATTGGCATCATGGTTTGTTTGACCGGATGGGTTTCAACCTCGTAGGTCGCGACAGGAATGGTTTCGATTTCCCTGATCGCTGTTATCTGCCAATAACCTTTTTGATCGCTAAATTCAAATTCGATGCTCATCTTCGATTCGGAGACCCATGTTCCGGCATCTGCGCCACTCCCATCAGCGTTGAAGGTGGGATCCTCAGGTGCATCGGGATTGCGGCTTGGGTAAAAATACCTGAAATCAGCCCGGTACACGTCGGGCCCTGTCGCGCGTATCTGGAGGTCCCCGATTCCATACACCATCGAGGAGTCCGGAATGCTGGCTTTGTTGGAGGCCAACCATTGGTCGGCCCGCACGACGGTATTGAGTCCTTCGTAAGCCATGCGGACTTTGCTGTTCACGAACAAGGTCGTCACTTCGTTCTCGAATGGATTTTTCACACCACGGGCCAAGCTCGATCCCATCCGCTCAGCATCCAAAGCATTTTGGGAGGCAAAGTATTCTGCGATGATCTCGACAGGATCCATCCCCGCGGTATAGGGTGGTTTGAGTTTGTCGGCTACGATGCCGATAACCGTATAGAGGACGACCGCCACCACCAGTGTCAGCGTGACGATCAAAGCCCCGCGCTTGCGCCAAAACAACCGTCGTCCAGCTCTTTTTTGTTGTGCAACTAAAAAAGCTTCGGCTTGTGCAGTGGTTGCTATGATCGAGGTTTGCCCAAGGGTCGACTGTGGTGCTGAGGTGACCAATGCTTCCGTCTCGGAGATCCACCAAGAGAGGTTTTGGGAGGTCCCATACGCACCCGATGTGTGCTCGCGCTGAAGGCGGACCGGCATCGCCAAGGTTTCGTCGATCCAGCGGGATGCTTCTGGCGGTAAGCCGCACTTAACCAACGCGAGCGGCAAGTGACGCCAGGAATCCTCCCTGACCGCCCGCTCGGCATAGGGTGCTTTCCCGCAATAGGCCATGTAGAGGAACTGGGTGAATTGGTGGCACATGGCGAAGGGGACTTCCACTTGAGATTTCACGAACTGGCCGTACCATTCGAACCTGAACGAATCGTCTACTGTCACGGCGATGATGTCCGAAACGGTTTTTGGAAGAAAGAGGAAGGAGTCGTCCCCGAGGAAGAATATCCTCCAAGCCTCGATGAAGCCGTTTTGGGTTTGCAAGAATTGAGCGGGCAAGAGAAGGATTGCTTGGGCCAGACGCCTCAATTGGTGCAACACATCGGGCCGCCGCCCATTGAACAGGTCGGAAAATGGTTGCACATCCGCTTCCTTGATGGTGATGTAGCGCTTGCCGCCACGATCAAAGATGTTCTCGTGGAAATGCTGACGGATGGTGCCATGCTCTACCACATAACCGTTTTCTTTCGTGCCCAACATGAGGTGGCGAGGCAATTCACCCGACGCCTCGCCCACCAATATCTGAGTCATCAGGCCCTGTTTCGTCTCAACATTTGAAATCTCGAAACTCTTCATCGTACCAACTCCTTGACCGCCCCAGCATACCACGTCTTGGGCATGCCGTGGTGTGGATGCTTCATGACCATGTCCGAAACTATCCGCTCGGGTATCGGTCCACCCTCGATCATCCGCCACGGAACGCTTTCCTGCAGGCCGGCTGGCCAGGACTCGGCGGGCGATAGGTCAGCCCTGCAAATGACCAACAGTCTTATGCGGGATAAGACGGATAGATCCGCCAACGCCGAGACAGTCTCGGTTGCGCGCGAAGCGGAATCACAGAGCACCGGCATCACTGGGCAGTCGGGAAAACAAAGCTGGATGAACGGCAAGACCGTCTCGATGGAGCTTTCTTCCCTGAAATAGGCGTCTTCGGCATGGAAGCCTGAATCGAGCGATCCGAACAGACCTGTCGAGATTCCGATTGTTCCAAGCACCGTCCGGAACGAACTGCTGGCTGGGACGAAAAGGTGCTTGGCCTCGATTGTGTCGAACGGAGGCCGGCTCATCGTTGCCGCAACCACGATCAGCTGTGGATTCAGACGCGCAGTCGATGCGAATGCTTGAGCCATGACCGACAGTGTGTGTATGTAAGAGCCCAGCGGGATGACCATGACAGCCGGCAGCTCCCGCAAGAGCCGGACCGGTGTGCTTTTCCAACCGTTCTCCTTGATCGCAGCGGTGATCAGGGTGGTCAGCAGGGTGGGATCGTCGGGATATAGAGTGCCGGCATGGCTTTGCCCAATGCAAGCGCATGAATCAGACTTATTTGCCACGATCTGAAAATAGCCTTTCCAGACGCTTCTCGTCCATCACGATGGAGACATTTTTCTCTTGTGTGGGTAGCACGGTTCCTTGCTTGGCGTCTTTTGCTCTCCGTAGATATTTCACCTGGGTATAGTAGAGCTCGGCTTTGCCGGCATCCTTGGCTTTTGAGTAGACCAAGGCAAGGGTGGCAGCATCAAGCAAAGTGTCCAGCGGGATGCTTTTCCCTGCAATGGCCTTGATGAAAACATAGCCCCCCGGGACATCGCGCGTGTGCATCCACCAATCATTGCCTTTGGCCCATCTGCGCAACAATGCGTCATTTTCGGTGGCGTTGCGCCCGACCAAAAGGGTGAATGGCCCGGAGGTGAACCGTAAACCCGGGGCATCTGCATATGGGTCGCGCCGGACCTGGGCCTGTGGTTGGACCTCTCCCACCGTTTGCTTGAGCGCAACAAGATTGAAGTTGCCTTCTTCCGGTTCGAGCAACAAACCATAACGCCGCACCAATTCTGCCCGTCGGGCAACAGCTTCTTCGAGTTCTTCCACCGCATTGGCATGGTTGCCCTTGGTTTTATGGTACAAGCGCCAGTAGCGTTCGATATTCTCTGAAGGGGAACAATGGGGGTCGAGGGCGATGGTTGCCGTCCTCTCGTTCGGATCCTCATAATCGGCCACTTCAACCCATTCGGCTTTGGCGGGGATAGCGCTGCGGTTGGCATTGAGCAGGTCGGCTGTTTTACGGTACGAATCATACGTTGCAGTCTGTTTCACCCGTTGCTCGAGAGCGCTGATGGTTGAGTCGACGGCTGCCAGCTCATGGTCTCGCTTGGCTTTCACCATGACGAGCAAACGGTCGACCGGATTCTCTTCGGCGACCGGCATGTACTCGTGTTCGAGCTGCTCATTGAATGAGATGCCGGCGGTCAACGGCCTGATGGGGAAGCGGCCGTCATCGACCCAACCAGAGGCCTCGTTCAGTTCAATCGCGAGAGGTTTCCCAGAAAGCTCGTTCCGCTTGGGACGGCGGAACATCAGGTCCATGATCACATGGTCCTGATCGAGCACCATGATGTTCGCTGCTGCTCCGCTATACAACCGGATCAGCATGTTGACCGTCTCTCCATGCCGTTCGATGGTGAACAGCACCACCCGGTCGCCGTTGATGTGTTCTACAGCAGTGATCCGGCCTTGTTCGACATGCGAGCGCAGGTATTGGATGAACCGTTGCAACTTGACGGTTTTATGGGGTTTGATCGAACCGACACTCGTGCTTAGCGCATGGATGCGGCTTGCGGGCGTGCCGACTTCGATATAGAGGTGCCACCGGCCCGATTGTTGGTGAAATAATTCCAGCAATAGACCGTGGAAACCAATTTGATGTGACTTCTGGATGACACTTCCCTGGAGCGGCAATTCCGACAAGGCTAGCGCGATTTCACGCCAATTCATCGACATCCGACGACCATCTCCTTCTGTTCGCGCGATGCTTTGACTTCACGATACGCCTTGGCGATATCCCCGGCAAGATAAAACGAACCTGTGCACAAGACGGCGCTGTCGGAAGGGGTCGTGTCCAAGGCCAACTCGACTGCTTTGACGGGATCTTTTTCCAAGAACAGTCGGGGCAGGGGGGCCTCCCCGATCTCCTCCTTGATCAGCAAAAACAACGCTTCTGGATCGCTTTTTTTGAATGTGCCCGGCCGCGATACGATGATGCGTTCGAAAAAGGGCAGCAACAGACGGGTCATGTGGACGTGGTCCTTGTCCAACAAAGCTCCGTATATGACGGTATTGCTCTTTCCTTCGAACAGCTGATTGAATGAATTCATCAAATGGCGGATGCTTTGGACGGTGTGGGCACCGTCGATGTACCATGCTGGTTGTTCACCGATGCGTTCCATCCGGCCGGGCAGACGGGCTGATTCGAGAGCAGCCTCGCTGATACCGGCTTGGTACAACCCGAGGCCTTTGAGGACGGTCAACGCCAAGGCGGCGTTCTCTGCTTGAACCTCTCCCAGCATCGCCAAGTTCAGGCGGGTTTCGGTTAGGTTTTTCCAGGTGATTGTGCAGACCTCGGCGGCCTCGGTGGTGTGGGTGGCGATCGACTCGACTTCCACTTCCAATGCGGTCAAGTGGCTGGACATGGCCAAGGCCTCGGCTTCGAATACAGCCATTGCCTCAGGACTCTGACGAGAAACGAAGGTGGGCACACCTTGTTTGATGATTTTGGATTTTTCAGCAGCAATCAAGGGAATCGTGTTGCCGAGTACCGCAGTATGTTCCAATTCAATCGGCGTGATCACCGCCGCCTGCGGGATGATGGTGTTGGTCGCATCCAACCGCCCTCCCAATCCGGTTTCGATGACCGCCCAATCGCATTGTGCCATCGAAAACAACAAAAAGGCGAAGGAGGTGTACAATTCGAATGCAGTCGGTTCGGCCACCCCCCATTCATCCTCGAATGTGAAGTGTTCCAACCTGCCAGTCAATTCATTGGCGGCACCGACCAACTGATCCTCTGTGAAGAAGGTCCCGGCCAAGGTGAACCGCTCCCGGTAATCCATGAGATGGGGGGACATGTACAATCCAACGGTGTGGCCGAGGGCTTGGATGCCGTTTGCCAACAGCCGTGAGGTGGAGCCTTTACCCTTGGATCCAGCCACATGGATGCAACGATAATCGCGTTCCGGATGCCCGATATGGTCCAAGATGGCTTTCATGCGGTCCAAACGGTATTGCCTGACGGAATAACTGCCGGTTCGTTTCTCCAAGTTGGCGAACGACTCCATGTAACTGCAGAAGTGGTTGAAATCGTTGAAGTGCATGCCGGTACTGTAGTACAGGGGGTGGTTTTGGTCAATCTGCGCTCTGTTGTTGAATTGGCAGGACAATTTGAAAATTACAACTTGACGCAACTCGAAAGATTGTTGGTTAACCAATTGATTTTTCCCATTGCATGGTTTTAAATTATACGAGGTACTGCATGTCGAGCTGGTGTATTGACACCGGCTGTTTGACAAAGTCAGAAGGAGCACACCATGGCCAACAAGAAGTCTGTCCGTCCTTGGGATTTTCTCGCAGAGTATCGTGGCACGGTCTTCACCGGCGAGTGGCCGACCATACCTGAAATGTTCGACATCACCTGTAAAAGGCATCCGGAGCGCAGGTGTTTCACGGCCTTCTCCCCCGAAGAGATCACACTGACCTATGCCCAAGCACATAAGAAGGTGCTTGAAGTAGCTGGATACCTCCAGGGAGTTGGCATCGCCTACGGTTCGAAAGTGGCTGTCACCGGCAAGAACAGCCCCGAATGGGCTATTGCTTACCTTGCCATCCTCTATGCTGGTGCGACAGTGGTTCCACTCGATTATCAGTTGAAAGATGAAGAAATCGAGTTCTTGATGAAGTTCGCTGGCGTGGAACGGATGTTTATCGACTCGGAGCGTATCGACGATATCGATGGCGGAAAAGTCGGACTGAAGGAAAAAATCGCCCTTGAAAGCGGTCATCCCGATTATATCATGAACAAGATCGGGACCTATGATGCGAAAGCCAAACGGGCTTCCGAGAGCGATTTGGCCGCCATCCTGTTCACCAGCGGGACGACCGGCAATCCCAAGGGTGTCATGCTGACCCATTCCAACTTGGTCTCAGACTGTTACTTGGCCCAAGACTTGTTGGAGGTCCTTTCGACCGACGTGTTTTATGCCCTGTTGCCTATTCACCACTCCTACACGATGTTGGCCGTGTTCATCGAGGCGATATCGGTAGGAGCCGAAATCGTGTTTGGTAAAAAATTGATCGTGACCCAGATCCTGAAGGAACTCAAGCGGGGTAACGTCACCATGTTCCTGGCAGTCCCGATGCTCTTCAACAAGATGCTCAAAGGCTTGATGAACGGTATTAAAGAGAAAGGTGCGGTCGTGTATGGCATCATCCGGTTCCTCATGTCCATCAGCGGCATGATCAAGAAGCTGTTCAAGCGCAATCCAGGCCACAAGATGTTCAACGGTTTATTGGCCAAGCTTTCGTTGGATAAAATCCGCACCTGCATCTGTGGAGGCGGCCCGCTTCCGGCGTCGACGTTCAAGATGTTCAATCAGTTGGGCATAGATTTCGTACAAGGATACGGCTTGACCGAGACCAGCCCGATCGTGACGCTCAATCCCATCGATGCCTATATCGAGACATCGGTCGGCAAGGTGCTGCCGCGGACCCAGATGCGCATTATCGATGCCGATGAGAAAGGCATCGGGGAAATCGCCATCAAAGGACCGATGGTCATGCAGGGATACTACAAGAACAGCGAGGCGACCGCTGAGGTGTTCGATGAGGACGGTTGGCTCAAGACTGGGGACGTGGGATACCTCGATGCCGGCAATTATTTATACCTGACCGGCCGGAAAAAGTCGCTCATCGTCACCGAGGGCGGCAAGAACGTGTTCCCCGAAGAGATCGAGGACGAATTCCAGTTGTTCGATGAGATCGACCAGATCTGTGTGCTCGGTTATGTGCTCGATGCCAAGATGAAGACCGAAGGGGTCAGGGCTTTGATCCACCCCTCCGATAAATATGTCGAGGAGATGTCCAAGAAATTCACCGATTCCACCCAGTGCAAATCCGAAATGGAAAAACACATGCAGGAGATCGTGGACAAGGTCAACAAGGACTTGCTTCCCTACAAGCGTATCAGTAAAGTGGATATTGTCGATGAGCCGTTCGAAATGTCTTCTACCAAGAAGATCAAGCGCTACATCTACGCTCAAAAGTACAAGAATCTATAGGAGAATCGATGAACAGTCACGAGAGGAACTTTTTGCGCAAACGGGCCCATGAATTGAAACCGGTGGTGATGGTGGGTAAAAGCGGCAACGACGAACGGGTTAACGCAGCTTTGCGCGAGGCGTTGGCTGTGCATGAGTTGGTGAAGGTGAAATTCCAAGACCATCTGGATGAATGCCGGAGCATCGCTGAAGAGCTCGCCACGGCAACAGATTCCGAAGTAGTGACGGTGTTGGGTCATGTGGCAACCTTGTTCAAGCAAAACCCGGACCCGGCTAAAAGGATTGTGCACATCCCCAAAGAAGTGCGTTCCTGAATCGCAGTGAAAACGATGATGCCCGCCAGCGGTCAATCAAGACCATCGGCGGGCATCTTCATGTCGGGCTCATGCGCCTTCTATGCGGCTCAGGCCTGATGCTCCAACTTGAGCGTCATGGTCGGTTGGTCGCACACTTCGCTCGGCCCGAAGTATTGGATGGCTCCGGGGTAGGTATAACAGGTGTTGACCGCCCATTCGTCGCGATGGGCGGCGAAGTAGCGAAATGGAGCCCCTTCAAGCTCGACCAAGGCCTTTTTAATGACCGGCTTGCGCTCGCCGTGACGGGTCTCGATATTCATCATCATGGTGATGGGGATCCCGCCTGCTTGCCATTTCTCAGCAGGCTCGGTCAGGTGCTTGATGGAGGAAATGTAACCGCTGCAACCGTGGGCAATCAACAAGAATGCGTTGTACCCCAGACTGTAACAATAATCGGCGTCGAAATTGCTCGGGAACGCGCAACGACCCTCATACCCGAAGAAGTGGGTCAACGTGCTGTAACTGCCCTTGTAGAGCCCTTCTGCCCGCATGTGTTCCAACTTGCGGCCGACCATTTCAGCCAATAATTTTTCGGTCTCGATGCGGGAAACCTGCACGTTGCCGTGCGGGTCTCGGTCCATGAGCAACTGTTTGCAAATCTCGGTAGGCAGAGATGAGAATACGAGGGCCATCCGGGCGTCCAAGCGTTCGAGGACGAACTGTTGCTGTTCTGGCCATGTTTCGAGCTGACCGTATGCTGCGGCATCTTTTGCCAACACATCGTTCAAGTGGGTGATGAGGGCCTTCACTTCCGGGATGAATTCGACCACTCCTTCTGGAACCAGGACGACACCGAAATTCATCTTTGCTTGGGCACGTTGGGCAACTATGTCGGCGATTCTGTCGACAAGCTGTTGCAATGTGGTTGCATTGCGCTCAATTTCCTCAGAAATCAGGCAGACATTGGGTTGGGTTTGCAGTGCGCATTCCAGTGCGATATGACTGGCGGAGCGACCCATCAGTTTGATGAAATGCCAATATTTGCGGGCGCTGTTGGCGTCGCGTTCAATATTCCCGATCAATTCCGAATATGTTTTCACGGCGGTGTCGAAACCGAATGAAACCTCGATGGCATCATTTTTCAAATCTCCATCGATGGTCTTCGGACACCCGATGACGCTGATGGCGTGGCCGTTGGCAGCGAAATATTCTGCCAAGACAGCCGCATTGGTATTGGAATCATCTCCGCCGATGACCACCAATGCATCGATGCCGTGCTTTTTGCACACGGTTGCGCATGTTTCGAACTGTTCCAGCGTTTCCAATTTGGTCCGTCCACTCCCGATGATGTCGAATCCGCCGGTATTGCGGTAGCGGTCGATGATGTCGGTCGTGATGTCGAGCTTCTCGTCCTTGAGAATGCCCGAAGGGCCGCCTTTGAAGCCAATCAAACGCGAAGCGGGGTTGGCGTTCTTCAATGCATCGAACAATCCGCTGATCACGTTATGGCCGCCAGGAGCTTGGCCTCCCGACAAAATGACGCCTACCGTCAGGGCCTGAGTGGCTTGGTCGCCCGAAGTGGCTTCGAAAGTCACCTTCGGTAATCCGTATGTGTGGGGGAAGAGGGCCTTCAAGGCTTTCTGGTCGGTGGCACTCTCGGTTGCATTTCCTGTGCGGGCGATGATTGAATGAACGTCTTGGCGCAGGATGGCGGGCAGCTTCGGTCGATACGCATAACGGACAGATTGCAATGCTGAGTATTCCATGATGGACTCCAATGGTTGCGGGCGATTACGGAAAAATATAGCGGTTTTGGGAATGCATTTCAATATAGCTGCAGGAGGCTAATGAATCATGGTATCATGTGCGGGTGCGAAAGGAGAGTTTGCCATGAGACGGACGGTTGGGCTGAATTACGGATGGAAGTTCAAGCGTGCCGATGCCGAGGTCTATCGGTCGATTGGTTTCGACGATTCCTCGTGGGAAAGCGTCGATATTCCCCACTGCTCAGTGCCGTTACCGTTGAGTCATTTCGACGAGACGTTGTGTGAAACGGTCTGTTGGTACCGGATCCAGATTCCTTCACAAGCTTTTTCCGCCGCACAGCGGGCGTTTTTGCGATTCGAAGGAGTCTCTTCATTTGCAGAAGTGTTTGTGGATGGGCAGTTGGCCATGGCCCATCAAGGCGGATTCACCCCGTTTCTCGTGTCGTTGCCGAACATAACGACTCAGGACAACCTGACAGTGGCGGTGAGAGTCGATTCGCACGAGCAGCCCGACATCCCTCCATTTGGCGGACAGCTCGATTATCTTGCCTACGGGGGCATCTATCGTGAGGTGTACCTTGAGACGACCGGTGAAGCCTATCTTGAAGATATCTTCGTGAAACCGGAACCGGCTTCGACGGGCTCAGCCCTTGTTGCTGTGGAAGTCTCGATCGGCGGCACACTCGCTTGTGATGCAGCACTGCTGCTTGCCGTCACTGATGGCGAAGGCCGTATCGTCGCAACATGGACTGCCCAGGCTGTTGCAGGGACCGTGTCGACCAGTGCACCGGTCGCCCAAGCCCGGCTCTGGGAACCCGACAATCCTGTGCTCTACACGGTGCAAGCCGATCTCCGATGTGCCGGTCGAACCGTGGATTCTGCCACAGTGAGGTTCGGTTTCAGGACAATCCGTTTCACCGAACGGGGGGTGTCGATCAATGGGAATTACCAACAACTGCGTGGCTTGAACCGCCACCAGTCCTACCCGTACGTCGGATTCGCCATGCCGGCGTCGATGCAGCGGTCCGATGCAGATGTGTTGAAATTCGACCTAGGTGTCGATATCGTGCGCACCAGCCACTATCCCCAGCACCGCGCGTTCTTGGACCGGTGCGATGAAATCGGGTTGTTGGTGTTTACCGAGATGCCCGGCTGGCAACATGTGGGATCTTCACCGACATGGCGCTCGCTCGCCCTCAGGGATGTACAGCAGATGGTCAAGCGTGACCGTAACCATCCCAGCGTAGTCCTGTGGGGGGTGAGGATCAACGAATCGGCCGATGATGACGACTTGTACAGCCGTACGAACGAGGCTGCCCGATGGTTGGATCCGAGCCGTCAGACAGCCGGGGTGCGGAATTTCAAGCGAAGCCGTTTGCTTGAGGATGTCTACACCTATAATGATTTCATCCACCGCGGCACAAACCGGGCCTTGGATGATCCAGATGTCGTCAGCGGCGACCGCCATGCCCCGTTCATGGTGACCGAACACACTGGACACATGTATCCCGCCAGGCGCGATGATCCCGAACCGGTTTGCTTGGAACATGCCTTGCGCCATGCCCGCGTTTTGGATGCATTGTATGCCGACAAGCGGCGTTGCGGGGCGATCGGATGGTGCATGAGCGACTACAACACCCATCGGTACTTCGGTAGCGGGGATCGAATCTGCCATCACGGCGTGACCGACATCTTTCGCATCCCCAAATTAGCCGCAGCGGTGTATGCCTCCCAAAGCGATCGCAAGCCGGTCATGGAGGTCTCTAACAGCATGGACATCGGCGCCCATGCCGCCCATGACCTCGGTCCAGTCTATGTGTTCACCAACTGCGACCGAGTCGAGCTTTCCTACAATGGCAGACCGGTGGGTTCGTTCACCCCGGACAAAGTCCATTTCCCCCATCTGCCACATCCGCCGGTGCTGGTCGATGACCTGATCGGGAACCGGTTGGATGAACTGGAAGGTTTCAGCCAACGAGACCGGGCGGTCCTGCACCGCCTGTTGTTGGCGGCTTCCAAGCGGGGTTTCGACCTGAGCTTGGCACAGAAGTTGTCGATGGCTTTACTGTTGAAGCGAAAAGGATTGGGGATTTCCGATGCGGTGAAATTATTCGTGCGGTTCGTCGGCATGGAAGACAGTCCAGAGCGGACGTGGACCTTCAAAGGGATGCGGGGGGACACGGTCGTCATTGAGAAGGTATTGACCAACGGCGGGTCTTTGCGCATGGAAGCGGTAGCTGACAGGAATGTCCTCAAGACAGGGGGCGATACCTATGATGTGGTAAGGATCGTTGTCCGGGTTGTCTCAGCGTGGGGTATCATCGCCCGATTGTACAACGGACCGGTAACGGTGGCCACGCATGGCCCGATCCAATCGCTCGGTCCCGAGACCGTGGCTTTGTCGGCCGGGGCGACCGCCTTGTATGTCCGCACTGTGGGACGAGTGGGGGATGCTCAAGTGGAGGTCGTCTCTCCCCAATTCGGTTGCACGAGCGTGCAGGTGCGGGTGGAGTGAAGCGATGGGAGATTGTGGTGGCGTTCCAATGGAGCATCAAGGGGTGTTGTTGTTCGTCGATGCCGATTCGTGTCCTCGCGAATTGCGCTCGATCATGTTGCGGGCTATCGTAAGACGGTCGGTTCCAGCCCTGTTTGTGGCAGACCGCTCCTTGCCCGATGTCGTGGAACAAGCCTCCTTGGCTGCCGGTCAGGAAGAGGCCCGGCCACTCATCCAATTGGTGGTGGTCCCCAAAGGCATCGACAGTGCCGATGATTATTTAGTCGCGCATGCCACACAGGGGTCATTGGCGATCACCCGCGATGTCATACTGGCCGATCGATTGGCATCGAAGGGCTTGACCGTCTTGGACGACCGGGGCGGGGTGTACACCAAAGCCACCGTGAAGGAGCGTTTGTCGATGCGCAACATCATGACGAGCTTGCGTGAGCAGGGAGTGTTTGCCGAACAAACCCGACCGCTTGGCAAACGCGACATCCAAGCCTTCGCCAATGCATTGGACAGTCAGCTGACTCGTTTGTTAAAACAGAATTGAAGCGCTCGTCAAGTCGGCGTGGTAATTCAAATACGATGGGAACACGAGTTTTGTGCATGGCTGGCTTTCCGTCGGATTTGGATGAGCTGAGGTGGAATGTCTCCCGCATTCCCGGTATCGAGCATCCCGTCGGAGCTGCGCTGATCAATCAAGGAGCCTTGTTGGCGGAAGGGCAGGCCTGCGATGCAGTCGTAGGACTGCTTTCCTGTGAAGAACAGGCGATGGCCATGTTGCAGTTCATCCGGCTGGTGCAGGCGCGCTCACCCGGTTGTCCGGTGATTCTATTCATAAAAAATTCATGGTGCTTTTCCTGCGAAACCTATTTGGCGAAAATCGTGAAAGCGGTGTGGATATACGGGTTGCAGGATGTGCAGACCATGGTCCGGATGGCGTTTCCGTTACTGGCTTTACGACATCCCGGACAGGAGCACCGATGGTTGGCATTGTTATCACCACGCGAACGTGAGGTGCTGTGGTTGTTCAGTGAAGGCAAAAGCGCCAAGGAAGTCTCTTACCAACTGGGGATCTCGACCAATACCGTTGCATCGCACCGCAAGAGCTTGTACCTCAAGAGCGGCACAAACAGCATCCAGCAACTGATGGTGGCAACGTCGCGGACCTTGGTGGGGGATTTTCGGATCGATCCTAGAATTCAGCCTGTTTGACTGCGCGTGGATACGGGATGACGTCTCGGATGTTCTGCATGCCCGTCACATATTGCACAACCCGTTCGAATCCTAAACCAAATCCGGCGTGCGGGACACTGCCGAATCTACGCAAGTCCAAATACCACCAGTAATCATCAGGATTCAACTTCAACGAGATCATCCTATCTCGAAGGACATCGAGCCGGCTTTCGCGTTCGCTTCCACCGATGATTTCTCCAAGCCTGGGAACGAGGACGTCCATAGCGCGGACTGTCTTGCCATCCTCGTTGAGCTTCATGTAGAAAGCTTTGATCTCCTTCGGGTAATCAGTGACGATGACAGGGCCGCCGCACACTTGCTCGGAGAGGAAGCGCTCATGCTCGGTCTGCAAATCGCTTCCCCAATGGACCGGGTATTCGAACGTTCCGTTATGGCGCTCCAACTCGGAAATGGCTTGGGTATAGGTCATGTGGCTGAAAGGAGACTCGATGACCTTCGCCAACACTTCGGCCACTCCCTTCTCGACGAATTGGGAGAAGAACTCCATATCCTCGGCACAGGTCGAAAGCACCTTGCTGAATAAATGCTTCAGGAACTGCTCGGCAACCTCCATGTCGCCCTCGAGGGTGCAGAAAGCCATCTCAGGCTCGATCATCCAAAATTCAGCCAAGTGCCGCTTCGTGTTGGAGTTCTCGGCGCGGAAGGTGGGGCCAAAGGTGTAGATGTTCTTCAGCGCCATCGCGTAGGTCTCGCCTTCCAACTGCCCGCTTACGGTAAGCTTGGCTTGTTTGCCAAAGAAATCCTTCGAATAATCGACCTTGCCGTCGGTTGTCCGGGGAACGTTGGCTAAATCCAACGTAGTGACGGTAAATTGTTCACCGGCTCCTTCGGCATCGCTGGTGCTGATAATGGGCGTGTTGACATAGACAAAACCTTGCTGCTGGAAAAACTCGTGTACGCCCCAGGCCAGGACGTTTCGCACACGGGCGACAGCGCCGATCGTGTTGGTGCGGGCCCTCAGGTGGGCGATGTCGCGCAAGTACTCCAAGGTATGGCGTTTCTTCTGCAACGGATAGGTGTCTACCGGAGCTTCGCCGAACAACTCGATCGAGTTGGCTTGCAATTCGACCTCTTGGTCTCCCCCGATCGAGGCAACCATCGTTCCAGAGCAAGCCACCGATGAACCGGTCGTGATGCGCGCCAGAAGTTCCGGTTGACCGAATTCCTGCACGTTCACGACAACCTGAAGCCCTTTAAGGCTTGAACCGTCGTTCACCTCGAAAAAGCACACGGTCTTGCTTTCACGCTTTGTCCTGACCCACCCTTCGGCTACAACGGTCTGGGAACCGGGACTGAGTTTCAGCAGTTGGGAAATCCTTGTTTTCATTGCACGCGCTCCTTCAAGGACGGTTGCCTTTGACAGGCACAAAACTTAGCGCAACTATTCCATGTTCACTGTTTGTTTGTCAACATACCCCGGTTCGTGTCGGATGTTGCAGGTATTTATTTGGACACATTCCATGGAATATGTTCGGAGCGAGCGCTGCTCCACTAGACTGATCAAGCTTGAGTCCGCTATAGTCAGGCTACGGATTCCACGGAGGAGCAGGCGTGCAGATCATCGGTTGGCGGTCCTGTCGTGAAACGCAAAAAGCCATCCGCTATTGTAAAGAACGGCGGATAGTCCATCAATTTGTCGATTTGAATGAACGCGAATTATCCCCTGGCGAATGGAAAAGCATCCTGAACGGTGTGCCCGCTTTCAGCCTGCTTGACACTACCAGCCGCTATTATGTCTCCCAAGGCTATGCGTGGCGTGAATTTGAGACCTCTAAGGAAGTGCAAGAGCATCCTGAATTGTTGAAAACCCCTCTGTTACGGGAGAAGGGATCGGTTATGTGTGGTTTCGACCCTGCTTGGATCGACGCACATGGAGGCTCCGCATGATCCGCTATTCGGTGCTCGGAAGCGGTTCCTCAGGCAATAGTTACGTCATCGGCTACGACGGTAGTGCAATATTGATCGATGCTGGTTTTTCCTTGCGGGAAACCAAAGCACGAACCGCACGAGCTGGAATATCGTTCGATACGATACAAGCCTTATTCATCACCCATCTTCATCCGG
>CAZJAK010000023.1:0-35044 GCA_964543935.1 uncultured Spirochaetaceae bacterium | reverse complement strand
CATGCCGGCACCAAAAACCGGAGCCTTACCGCTTGGCTACACCCCTACGCCCACAACTTTCGATGTGAAGGCAGTGTCGGCGTCATCGAAGACGCCGCAAACCAACATAGCGTTTTTCCAACCCTTTGTCCAGTAGGTACCTTTCAGCGGTGTGGCGAAAGAGTCAATCGATATCTTCCAATTGCTCGTGGTCGCCCGCTTGGGCAGGCGGAGCCTGCTCATAAGCCGTCAGGATCATCTGCTGCATCATGTTGCGGAAGTCGCTGCTGATTGGATGGGCGACATCCTTGAACTCGCCGCTTTTAGTCTTCCGGCTCGGCATGGCGACGAACAATCCCGATTTTCCATCAATCACCTTCAGGTTGTGGATTACGAATTGATTGTCGAACGTTATGGTTGCATACGCGCGCAATTTGCCTTCAGACTCTATTCGACGGACCCTCACATCGGTGATATCCATGCGAAACTCCCCTTTGGACCCAGCTTGCGCATGAGTGCCCGGTTCCGCACATATCCTTATGGCGTCACCGTATCACCAACAAATTAGCATCGATATCACCAGCGTGCAAGCATTTTGTCAAGAACAATGTATTTTTATTGTCATCTTTAAGAATCGAACAGGCCAATTGGTCCAATACATCCCTTCTCGTGCTGAACATGACATATGCCGATCCACTTCCACTCAAGGTACCGAAACAATCGGGAGTGCAACCAACCTGTTGTCCGTACGAGCGGTAATGTCCCTCGGGATCGTCCGCTAGCGCTTGAAAATCATTGAAAAACTGCCATGTGGCGCAACTGTGGCGGTACATGGGTTCGAGCTCTGACACAGCAAGGGAAGCCCTCGAAGCATCCTTTTTGCCACCTGTACGGGCTCGGTCGAGTCGCTCGAAGGCCGCCTTCGTCGACACGCGATAACCGTGGGGAACCGCTACGAGACAGCACAGGTCGTCACGTGCTTCGATCCCTTGGACGTGCTCTCCCCGGCCGGTCACCACTGCTGCTGCCAAGCGGGTTGTGAAGAACGGCACGTCGCTGCCGATGTGGGCAGCGACACCCAGCAAGCGTTGCATGGACAACGGTGAGCCATCGAGGTGGTTCAGCAGGTGCAGCACACAAGCTGCATCGCTTGAACCGCCTCCCAGGCCGGCTTCCATCGGGATGCGTTTCCGGATCGATATCGAAACGTCGAGGGGGTGCCCTACTGCGGTACAGTAACCTAAAGCCGCCTTGTACATAGTGTTGGCTGTTAGGTCGACATCCGCCATGCCCTCGATGCGGCAGTCGAATACTTGCGCTGGTTTGACGGTCACACTGATATCGTCGTGCAAATCGATAGCGTGAAAGAGCGAGACCAGGTCGTGATACCCGTCCGGTCGCTTGGACTTGACCTCGAGATGGAGGTTCACCTTGGCATAAGCTTTGCCGGTCAGGGAAGTGCCCGCCACAATCCGGCCTCCTGCAGTTGGCGTTCGGCCTGGGCGGCCCAGCCGGCGTTGGCCTTGGGATTGCCCGGGCTGGGGTGCAGCAATGTCACCACAGGGTGCTTTGGTTCTGCGCCGGCCACCTCGCGCAATTTTGCAGCGGCATAGGAGCCCACCCCGATGAGGTGACGAGGTCCGATGAGATTGAGCACATCGGCCAGATAGGCGTCGCAGAGTTCCTCCAAGGCTGCGCGGGTCGCTCTGGGAAGCTTTTCTGGAACTACGTTCTTTCCGGTCGGACCGCCATCGACAAAGACCAACGGGCAATAATTCATCACGGCATGGTCATGGAAGAAAGCCTCGGCGGTACCGAAACGGTCCTCCATCAAACCCCACAGGCGTTTTCCGCTGACTTCATGGCGGCAGGTGGCGAAACCGTCCACCGGTCGTTTGGGATGCTCGCGCTCCGGCTTCCCGACCGGAGCCTCGATGCCCATCCACCGTCGGACTGCATCGACCTCGCCAAAGGGGACTCCGGTCTGAGCCATCCCAAACGGTCCTGGATTCATGCCGAGGAACAAGGAGTCCGCTCCGATGCGCACATAGCGCTCCAGATATTGGCGATGGGCTTGCCATGCGTAATGGAGCGGGTTGTAGACATACAACGAGGTGGGGAAAGCGATTTGCCCCACCTCGTTGGAAAAGCGGCTTGTCCGCTCGATTAGAACTGCCTTGGCATCCATGGGAACGGTCACTCAGTATAGAAGAGCTTGCGCTTGTTGGCGAAGGCTTTCTTGCCTGCCAAAATCAGGTAAGCGATGAACGATCCGATCACATAGAGGGCCGAAATGCCGACTGCCAACCAGAACAATTCAGGCTTGTCGCGTGTCGCACTGAAGGCGGGCAGGTTCACGCTCAAGATGATGGGGATGGCCAGGACAAATACGATGCCGACCGAGTAGAGGTAGTCGGTCGCCACCGGGGTTTCAAACTCCGGGTCGACCATCCGCAGCAATGCCAAACCGGTCGGGAGAGTCCCCGTCGCCGTCCCGTAGATCACCAATGTCCTCGAGAAGGCATGGTCGTCGTACAACCTGGAACAATACCAAGGCAACAAGAAGCAAGTCAGGCCGATGCCGATGACCACCAACACGAGGATGGGCAGCCAATACCCCTGCACGGCCACCAACGAAATGGCCCCCAACGACGATGCCACGGTGAGGTCGACTGCCAGCCCGCTGATACGATTGCAGGTTCCGTTGTCGATGGTGGTCTCCACCTTGAAAGCTTTCAAGACCATCTTCACCGCCAAGGCGCTAAAGGCGCTGAAGATGAAGTTGATACCCCATAAGCTATCTGCCAGATCGTCCCCCATAGGACCGATCAGGTGCAACAATGCCGTCAAACCGGTCAGGAAACCCCAGCTTATCAAGTAGGTAGCCATCGTGAGGGCCACATGGTAGGTCAGCGTATCGAGCGATTCGCCATCGGTGGACAGGTAGGAGCCGATTGGGCGCTCCGATTCGATCCGGCTGAAGAATCCAGTGCGTACGCTCTTCTTGGAAATTTTACTCAAATACTCTTTGCCGATCCAACCACGCTTGATGCCTTGGTTGACCAAGATGACTCCCCCGAAGGATCCGACCAAAAAGCCGATGGCCGCCATGGTCAGTCCGACCGAGGAGCCGCCCCTGAAGCCCATGTTCTCCCACACCATGCCGATCGAGTAGGCTTGGCCGGGTCCCAACTCGAATCCCAGCGTCAAGGTGAACCCGATGGCCGGAAAGAGGTCCTTGTCATACACAGCGATCAACAGCGCCGTGGCCAATAATCCGAAAAAGCATTGCAGACCGTATTGGGACATCACGGCGGTGGTGTTCTCACCAAGCATCCGTTTGGCTTTCAGGCCGTCCTTAGGCTTGCCGGTGACCCTCAGCAACATCGATATGAATGAAATGTTGAGCAAATGATAGACCAACTCACCCAAATATTGATTAGACAACCCCCATGTGGGGGCGACAAAGTTGTAGAACAGCATCATGAAAATACCGCCCAAGATGGGAGCGGGGATTAAAAATCGCTGAAAGAAGCGCACGCGGGCCCGAATTAGGGCAGCGAATAGCAATGAACACGAAATGATTCCTATGTGGATGATATAGTTCCATTCCATTGCTGGACCTCCTTGAACGCATGGTAATACTCTAAATATTTTAACGGTGAAGCGGTGTGTTGCAATTGGATGCGGTACAGTACGTTGTCGACATACACCTCCATGCCGCCGCGCAGGTTCAACACCAAGGAACGGACTCGCTTGAACGGCAACAGCAAATCCTCCTTCAACTCCTGCTTGGCATCGTCTGATGAGGCTATTGGCTGCACGAGCACACCGTCGGACACCAATGTGACGGTAAAACTTTTCGCCAACAACCGCAAGCGCAATCGGCCCGTGCCGATGTGCAGTGACTGTCCGCTGTCGGCAGGGAAGATCGGGGAGGACGCGGTACTGTGCGCGCGGGCCATCTCGAGCAGGCGCTCTTGTTCCCAGCGGTGCCATTGCGGGACATCGTCGAAACGCAGGTCCCCGCCGGCGGGGTGTTCGAAACGGTCCATCGGGTCCAGACCGACCGAGAAACCGCAGGAACGACACCTGATGCGTGTATGTTCTCCGACCATGGTCGACTCCCCGTTGCAGTGGGGGCACAGATAGAGCACACGTTCCAGTCCCTCTGCCGATGTAGGCGACTCGAACGGCCTGTTGACCGTCTGCTGCCACGTGCGGTAGGAAAAGCCCAACCCGGCCACGAGCCGTTCATGGATGTCCTGCAGCTTCATTGCCATGATGTCTTCGGGGAGTATCACGTCGCGCACACAGATATCCAACCTACCAGTACGGGGATGGAGAGCCCAACGGGGCTTCAGGCCATAGCCTCCGTTGAGGTTCACCAACACCACCGGGACATGGAACATGCGCACCAGTTTGGCGGTGGCGATATCGAAACCGTACGGTTCGCCGTCCCATGTGCGTGTCCCTTCAGGGAACAAGCCGACGACATGATTGTGTTGGAAAGCCTTCGATATGTCCTTGATGGTCTGGTAATCGCTGCGGCCTTGTTGCTTGGGGATGCTGGTGACCAACTTGCTCAACAAGAATCCGAGCGCTTTATTCTTAAATAGATGGGCACCCGCCACCCAACGGATGTGGCGCGGCCAAACGACCGAGATGAAAAAAGGATCAAGGGCATGGACGTGATTTGAGAATACCAAGCACGGACCATCGATTCCCTTGAGTTTTTCCAAGCCTTCGGTGGAAATGCCATAACGCCTTTTTAAAAATGCCCCGTACACAGGCCGGGCGAAGCGCACAAACAGAGGGGTTCTTGACATGGGGCAACCTCTATGTAAAGTTACCACGCCCCTTAGAATCCTGTCTACCTCTATCGGTGAAACATGCTGGATTGGTCATATCCATCCATTAAAGCCCTCTCCGAGTTGACGTTGGCTCATCGTTGGGGATACATTCACACCAAGAGCACCCCATCATCGGTCCCAAGGAGCGGCATCCGTGAACGTCCTTACCAAGTTGAAAGAGACCACCCTGTCGGTGTTGCCGATTGTCCTGATCGTGTTGGCGATGAACCTGAGCATTGCTCCAATCGGATGGCCGGCTTTCCTCGGTTTCGCCGCTGCCTCTATCTTGATCATCGTGGGACTCAGCTTGTTCTTGGTTGGCATCGACATCGGAGTGATCCCGACCGGGGAACGGATCGGCAACAAGCTGATGGGCAAGCGTAACCTTGCTTTATTGTTGATAGCCGCGTTGGTCATCGGAACGGTGGCGACCATCGCCGAACCCGACGTGATTGTCCTTGCCGACCAAGTCGGCTCGGTCGATCCGACCATCCCGCGCTGGCCGCTTATCCTGATGGTTTCGCTCGGCATCGGGATGATGTTGCTCATCGGGATCGCCAGAATAGTCTTCAACCTCCCCTACCGCTGGATTGTGCTCATAAGCTATGCAGTCGTTTTCGGTTTGACCATCTTCGCCCAAGACCGCCACCTGGCCATCGCCTTCGATTCGGGCGGCATGGCCACCGGACCGTTGGTCGTGCCGTTTTTAATGGCTTTGGGCATCGGCGTGGCGGCAACCCATTCGGGTTCCGCTGCCCAAGAAGATTCATTCGGATTGATCGGCTTGGGGACCATCGGACCAGCGGCAGCCATCTTGGTTTTGTCGATGCTGTCTGATTCCCAGACCCCTCATGCAATGGAAATTATCGATGCAGGGTCCGCGATCGTACTGTTCGCCCCCTCCTTCGGGTCGTTGTTGATGGAAACCGTCAGCCAAGTATTCCTCGCTTTGGTCCCGCTCGCCCTCATCTTCCTTTTGTTCCATTTCATCCTGTTGCACATGAGCCGCACCCAATTGGCCAGGCTTGCCAAAGGATTGCTGTACGCCTTTATCGGTCTGGTGCTGTTCCTCACCGGGGTCAACGGAGCGTTCGTCCCGGTTGGGCGGAGCTTGGGGTATCTGAGCGCACTTGACAACCAGCCGGTATTGTTGTTGGTGGTGGCGGCAGTATTGGGCTCGGTGGTCGTGCTGGCAGAACCCTCGGTATGGGTATTGGCCAACCAAGTGGCCGAGCTATCGGCCGGTCGCATAGCCCGCAAGACATTGCTGACGGCCATGTCCATCGGTGTCGCCGCTGCCTCAGCGTTATCCATGCTCAGGGTTATCCACGGCCTTGACTTCCGCCTGTTCATCATACCAGGTTACCTCATAGCAGTGATTCTGTCGTTCTTCAGTCCCAAGCTGTTCACCTCCATCGCTTTCGATTCGGGAACAGTCACCTCGGGCCCGATGTCCTGCACATTTATCTTGGCGTTGTTCCTGGGGGCGTCCGAAGCCCTCGGCGGCAACCCCGCCACCGATGCATTCGGGCTGGTGGCCATGATCGTGCTCGTCCCCATTTTAACAGTGGAAATCCTCGGCATCGTCTATCATGCCAAGGAGCTTTCGTATGAGCGCAAGCGGCGCACCAAGGAGGCCGACCGATGAATGGTCCGGTTGAAACCATCTACACCCACGGCAAATTGCTGCTAAGCATCGTCGGCCGCGGTCTCGGCGACAAAGTCGTAGCCATCACCAAGAGAGCCGGTGCCCGCGGAGGGACGGTATTGATGGGCCGGGGAACCGCCGAGTCGTCCATGATGGCGTTCCTTGGCCTTGGGGATTCCTCCAAGGACATCGTCTTCACCCTCGCCACTGACGACCGCATCGGCCGCATTGTCGAAGCTATCGAGACCTGCAATTTGCAGGATCGGCACAAGGCGGGTATCTCCATCTTGCTCGATGTCCCCCACATCCTCAAACATGTCGTACCGGGCAGCTTCCCCATCCCGCCATCTGAAAGGAGCCACAGCATGAACCAACCAAGCCACACCCTCATTGTCTTTATCGTCAACAACGGTTATGCCGACGACGCCATGGCGGCCGCCCGCAAAGCTGGTGCCACAGGCGGAACAATCCTGCATGCCAGGGGGACCGGGAAAGAGGAAGATGTGAAATTTTTCGGCCTCAACCTCGTTCCAGAAAAAGAGATCCTGTTGATCTTGGAGGAGAATGGCAAGGCTCAGGCGATATTGGAGGCAATCCAGTCGGTCGAATGCTTCCGTGAGCCGGGTGCCGGCATCGCCTTCTGCCTGCCTGCCGAACGCTTCATACCGTTGGGGCGCCCGTGAAGGCGAAGGGGTCCCAGCCGTAGGCCGAGCGGGCTCGGGGCAAGACCTCCTCGATGTGCTTCCCATCGGGGATGTAAGAACAATCGTGCTGTACGGCAAACACTTCGCAAGCCCGTCGATAACAGAGGCCTTCCAAGCGGGATGGGGTAATTCCGGCCCGCCGCAACGCTTGGATGAGCAATAGCGTCCCGGCAAAGCCCGGAATCCCGCTGGCCCCGGCGATCTTATCGTTCAAAGCATGAGGGGCGTGGTCGCTTTCAATCCAATCGATTGTGCCATCCATGAGTGCACTGAACACGGCATCGCGGTCGGATTGTGGGCGCAACGGGGGATTCATTTTCAGCAGATTCCAGCTTTGGCCGGCAGCACTGCAGTCCAACAGGGCATGATGGGCTGTCGCTCCACAGCTGATACGCAGGCCTGCTTGACGACCTGCTGCGACCATGTCGATCGCCGCTGCCGTACTGATGTGGCAGATATGGAGATGGCCGGCGAAACCGCTGATCCGGAGGGCTTGCAACTGGTCGGCCACCGAATCGGCTTCAGCTTCAGGCCCCCTGGCGATCGAGTGCGTCCATGGCCGCAGAGGATCCCATCGGTCGCTTTTCAACGACTGCTCCTTTTCACAATGGACCGCCAGGACCCCGTCGAAACCGCAGCGGGTAAGTGTCCGGTAGAGCTGAAGCTGCCCTTCGAATGTGACCAAGCCCATGTTGCCAGTCGAATGGCCGGCGAATAGCTTGAAACCCACCATATGGGGACGCAGGCTTCGGTAGGCCTCCACCATGGCGGTCACCTGCTCGACATCACCGGTCAAACCACCGTACACCCCGTAAAAAAGCGGCTGCGAGGTCGATTGCCCAATTTCTTCAGCTTGCCTGATACCGAAAGCGATGCGTTGGCGTAACGCAAAGGGGTTTGTCAAAGCTGGATCGGTGTTGGGCATGTCGAAAAAGGCTTGGATGCCGCACTGGGAGCCTATCGCCATCCCGTGGGCGATGGTCTCTTTGGCCGCTTGGTTTCCGTCGCGCAAATGGACATGGATATCGATCACAGCAAGTCGGGAGCCTCCCGCTCCAGGTAATCATACGGGATGAATGTCCCCCATTGGCACGTCAAGCGGTCACCGCAGACACACTCTCCGCACATGCCGATCCCGCACATCGTGGAGAGTTCCATCGACAAGAGGATCCGCTCGGCAGCGATACCGGCGTTGCGGGCCATGTGGGCGGCCTTGGCCATGAACCGTTGCGGTCCAACGATGTATACGGCCGTGTGTTCGACAGGCGCCAGAGCCGATGGTACCGATTGCAGCACCCGCCCGACCACACCTTCGTCGGCGATCAGGTGCAACGGGCCGAGCGAAGCCAAGGTCCGTTCTATCGCAGATTGTCGTTCTTGCGGCGTTTCCGATGAAGTTCCGACGAATGAAGTCACTGCCGTTCCCTCCGCTGTCAAGCGTTGGGCCAAGGCGGGGAGCACGGCAATGCCAGTGCCCCCGGCAATAAGGAGGGCCCGGTCGGTTTGGGCTGTCTGTACAGCGGCGCCATACAGCCCGCGCAGGTAGATGTTCTGCCCTGAGGCGAGATTCAGCAACGCATCGGTGAAAGATCCTCGACGTTTGATGACAAAGGTCAACGGATCGGCCAACGCGATAGAAAAGGGTTTCTCACCGACACCGGGAATCCAGAGGAACACGAATTGGCCGGCTTCGAAGTGACGCTTGCCATCCAAAGTGACTATGCCGGTATCGTGGTCGCGCATCTCGATTCCGCGCACCACATGCTTTTCGTAGTTCATCGCCGCTGTGTCACCGTAATACTGTTGGGCTTGAGCAGGATCCGTTTTCCCTTCGATGACCGCCATCGCGTCGGCCAATACGGCCTCGCCATAGGCGCCCCAGTGTTGCTGATGCACTTTCCCGAAGGCCGAACCGATACCGACAACATCGGCTCCAGCTTCGAGCATCTTGACCAGGTCGGTTCCGCTGGAAATCCCTCCCATCCCGATGATCGGAACATGTTCACCGACTGCACTGCGGATACGTTTGACCGCTTGCAGGGCCTCTTCCTTAATCCATGTACCGCTCTTGCCTCCTTTGCCGCCAAGGCGGTTCTGCAAGATCGGCTTGCCGCTGTGCGGTTCGATGTGCACGACCGGTCCGACCGTGTTGATGGCGGCGATGCCATCGGCACCCGCTTCCATGGCAGCTGTGGCAATCGTGGCGATGTCGGGTACATTCGGAGTGAGTTTGGGAAAAATCAAGGCGGGGCAATCGGGCAAAGCCTCCTTGATGGCTTTTACATACATCGCTGTGACAGCCGGGTCGCATCCGATGGCCGAACCATACCCAGCCGAGGCATGCGGACAAGAAAAGTTCAATTCCAAGATATCGGCCACCTCTTGAAACGCCCGGGCCAACGTGACGAAATCCTCGGCGCACGAGGCCGATATCGAAACATTGAGCAGGGTGCGCAAGCCCTTGGCGCGTAATTGGCGTAGCTCTGAGAGGGCATTCTCCATGCCGGCGTTGCGCAACCCGACCGAATTACCAAATGACCCGTTCTCCATCTCGCAAATGATTGGTTCACGGTTGCCGGGATTGGGTATAACTTGAAAACTCTTGGTCGTGATGATGCTGAAGGCCGGCATGTACCGTTCTGCGTAGGCAATCAGGGCGGCTTTGGTGGTGGCCACCCCCGAGACTGTAGCCAACAACGGCCGGCAAGCTCCTTTCAAAGCCGATGCACCCGCACCCGATAGGATGCCGAGCACGGTCTGTTTATCCATCCATGGATGATTCACAAAGCGGTCTCCTTCAGCAGGGCGGCGATGTTGGCAAGGCACTTGTCCAACCAGTCGGCTGGAGCGGGAGCTTTCTTCCATGGATGGGTCAAGGCGCTGGAACTGTTGATGCGGGCCAAAGCAACGTCGTAGGCTGCGCTTTGCAACACTTCCATGGTGAGCTTGGCGCTGGCTCCTTGTGAACCGACTCCCGGGATGAGCATCGGGACGTTCTTGTGGGAATACCATGCGGCAATCTCGCCCAATTCACGCACGCTGGTGGCCCCGACAACGGCACCGGTCCCCGGCCGGGCTGCCGCCCATGAGGATATCAGGATCGCCACCGCTTGGTGCATCGGATAGAGGTCCTTCTCCTCGACAGTGTCGACCACCGTCATGCCCTGCAGGTCCTTGGCTCCTGCGTTGCTGGTCCGGTTGAGCACATAGACGCCCCGCTTGCCGTCGGCACATTGTTCGAACGGTTGGACCGAGTCGGTTCCCATGAACGGACTGACCGTCACTGCGTCGGCCTGCCACCCGATGAAAGCCTCCTCGGCATAATTCTGGCTCGATCGGGCGATGTCGCCCCGTTTGGCATCGAGAATCAGCGGTGTTGCGGGAAACAGGTCGCGCACCGCTGCGATCAGATCGGCCAAGGCCAAGGAACCTTCGAAGGTCCCTTGCAGGGGACGATCAAGGCAACTGAAATAACCAAGGTTCGGTTTGAACGCTGCCGGTTTCAGGCTCCGGTTGACCATGGCTCCCAACAACCGTTCAAAATACTTGCCGAGGTCGGACCGGATCGACCCACCCTGGAACGGAAGGACTTCCGGTTGCGGATCAAGCCCCATGCAGGCACAATTGCCGCAGCGGCGGGCACTGGTTCGCAACATCTCAAGGTAACTCGGACGATCTTCGTGTTGTGGCGACATAGCGACTCCTTCTGGTTCGTTCATGATTTTGGGGCAGGAGGAAATCCGTGGGCGCTCCCCCAGCCAAACGGGTCGGTCCGCCAAGCACTGAGCAAAGCAGCTCCGGCATCATCGACATATCCGGCTGACCGGGCTACTGCCACCAGAGTGTCGTACTCGAGCAGCGCGATCGGTTCACACACCGGGCGGATGGCACTGAAGGCCTCAGTAGCCGCTGAGAATCCATATGAGAAGATTGCCAAGCAGTAGGGGACATTTCCTCCGGCTGCGATGATCGCTTGGACAGCCTTGACCGAACTACCTCCGGTCGAGATGAGGTCCTCGATCAACAAGATGCGCTGGCCATGGTACGATCCGTCCGATCCCAAGCCTTCGATGAGGTTGTGCAGGCCATGGTCCTTGCCAGCCGAGCGAACATAGGAGAGCGGCAGCGCCAGACGGTCGGCCAAGGTGGTGGCATGGGGAATGCCGGCAGTTGCTGTTCCAGCGATGCCGTCAGGGTCGAAGGCCAATGCATCCAACGTCGCCTCGAAGGCCTCGGCGATTAACGAGCGGCTCTCAGGGCGGGCCAGGAAACGACGGTTGTCGTTGTAAATCGGCATCCTGTAGCCCGAAGCCCATTCGAAAGGGTCGTCGGGGGCAAGCCGGATGGCCTGCAAGTCCAACGCTCCTTTGGCCAGCAGTGGTCCATAGTAGGATCTCACGTCGTCGATTGTTTTGGCGGGCATGGCGTTTCCTCCTGTCATGTCCAAATTTCCTTGAACGTATGTAGTCTACCACAGTATTCACATGCATAGCGATTGTCATTCGTACGCACGAACTTGGCGGGAGCACCCTCCGATTGGGCCGGGTGGGAGATGCAAGCCTCGTTGTTGCATGAAAGATCGCTGAAATTGTAGATCCTCGGCGGCAGGTGGGTCCGGTACTTGGCGATGACTTGGCCGTCGCGAATGATGTTGAGGGTGCAGCCTGCCGCTACGGCAGCCAAGCGCTTGAGTTCCTTGCGAGTGAGGTCATGCAGGCCGGGTCGGAAGATGATCCCTTTATAAGCGTTGGCATCTTTTTTGGAAGTCGAGACCCACTCCCCGCCCTTGGAGCCGTCCAAAGCCAAGACTTTGATGATTTGGGAGATTTGCTTGCGGATGGTGGCCGGATCGTCACCCCGACCGATATGGTCGATGACGATTCCGTCCCTGATCGGGCGGACTCCCTCCGAGTACTGGTCCTTGATCTCCTGCTCTGTGCGCACGGTCGGCGGAACCTGCACGATGTATTCCTCGTCGGCATGGCTGCGCTCTGCTTCGGTCGGGCTGAAATCAGAACCGATTTTCCCGGCGATGAGGGCCAACAACACGATGCGCACGTACATCCCGTTGATCGATTGGCGCTCCCATCCGTTCAGCGGGGTGTCGTCCAGGAAGGTGGGGATGGTCGGATGTACGCGGTGGCGCGGTAACGGATGGTAGAACCGCGTCTCTGGTTTCAACCGGTCCATGAATTCTCGTCGGAAGGTGACCGCTTGGCGCAATTCCTCCTGCCGGGCCAGGATACGGTCGCCCATTCGTTCCAGTTGAGGCCTGGTGAAGTACCATTTGGTGGCCAAATCGGATTGTTGCAGGTAAGCGTCGATCGAAGCGAAGGTCCTCACCTCGAATCCATTTTCGATCATCTTGGTCACATAGGATTCGGGCATGGCCAGTTCCACCGGTGCAATCAGGTCGACTTTGACATGACCGAAAACCCGCAATCCGTCGGCTTTGGAATGGACCGTCCTGCCATGGTACAAGTCCCCTACCAAGGCAACGTGGATATGTGACAGGTCCCAGCTGTTGTCCTCGAGGAAGGTGAATTCATCGAGCAACTCCTGGGTCGGATGCTCATGCTTTCCGTCACCGGCATTGATGAAAGCAGGCTTGCGCCAGATGTTGTTGCGTTTGGCGAACTCGGCCGCCTCGTCCTCCAGCCAACGGCACACTCCTTCCAAGCGACTGCGGACGATGAACACGCTGTTGCCGTATCCGGCCAAGGTGTTGAAAGTGTCGGCATAACTCTCGCCTTTGTTGAACGAGGAGGAATCGACCGCCAGGTCGCTGACCTTGGCCCGGTGGAACTTGGCTGCGTTGCGGAACGACTCCTTGGTGCGGGTGCTGTCTTCCAAGAACACTTCGTAGATGCCGAAGTCGGGATCGTTGATCCTGAAGCGTTCCAAGACGGCCTCATCGCCATGGGCCAGAGCCTCCTTCAAGATCCTCGTTTGGGCGAACAGGTAGGTGCGCTCCTCGATGGTCAGATCGTCGATCACTGTCAACGAACGCGATTCAAATACATTGCGCATGCTTCACAGCCCCTCCCCGGGCAAAAAAAAGGCAGGTCATCGACCTGCCGCATTGGATAATGGTTGGGAAATGGAACGGGTGCCGCCAACGCACCATCCGGATTGTCGTCCTGCTCCCATAGCCCCTCCCGTACCTGAATTTCTGTTGCACACGATAGCAGAACAGTCTCGTCCTGTCTACTGCCGGCCGGCTGCCTTGCGGTCGTTTTCGATGATGGACAAAATATCCCCGGAGTGTGCCGTCTCGATCGGATTGCTTGCCACGGGTTTTGGGCTTTCGGTTTTGGGAGGCTGCTGGGCCTCTTTGCCGACCGGCCGGGTCGCAAACGGATCGCCTTGCAGAATGTACGGATGGATCGGCGGATTCTTGCCATCCCCGCGGGCTTTCTCACGCCGTTTGAGGTCTTTGAGGAAGTTGGATCGATAGCCACCGCGCACCAGCGTGGGTCGCTGGCCTCGCCGTTTGGTTTTGAGCGATCCCTTGGCGGGGGTTTTCTGGTCCGATGTTCCGGCGTACTTGCCCTCGTAATAGCGCTTGGCGTAGTAGTTGTTCTTGTAGGCGTAGTAGCGGCCGCCGGTGTAGTGTCCACCAGCTCGGTTCTCCAACACTCCGTTGAAGATCACCCCCAGGATGTTGATCTTGGCCAACAACAAGTTGTCCAACAACTCACGGAAAGAACCTTTGGTGGTGACACCGGCCCGGATATTGATGACCAGACCGTCGGCATGCTTGGCGATGGCCATCAATTCGGAGGCGAAAATCAACGGTGGCGTGTCGATGAGCACGTAATCGTAGCGCTTGGAGAGGTATTGCAGCAATGCTGCATAGGGGGCCGAGTTGAACACCGCCGACGGTAGCGGCGGCAGGATGCCGGGCGGCAGGATGTGCAGCGAAGGCACGTTCTCCAGCGGTTGCAGGATCACCTCTTCGGGCGAACGCTTGCCCCAGATGACATCGACCAGGCCGTGGTGGGTCTTTTTGAGGTTGAAGAAGGTCTCCAGTTGCGGCAAGCGCAAGTCGCCGTCGATAAGCAGGATTTTCAATCCGTTCTGGGCCAAGGCCGTGCCGATGTTGGCGATGGCCGAGGTTTTGCCCTCGCCCATGCCGGGACTGGTGATGCTGAAGACCTGACGGGTTTTTCTCAACGTGCCGAATGAAATGTTGCTGGCGATGAGCTTGTAGCGTTCGGCTTCGAACGACAACGGGGTGTTCACTACCGTCAGTTCGGGAATATCCAGTTTCTGGTCGAAACTCATCAAGGGAATCCATCCGAGCACGGGAATGTTCGGTCCGGCCAATCGCTTGATGGTGCCTTCGTCCTTGACGGTGATGTCAAGCATCTCGACCAACAGAGCCAACAATACGCCACCGGCGATGCCCAGCAGGACGGCGACAGCTAAAATCAGCATCTTGTTGGGACTGACCGGGTTCAAGCCGACTTTGGCGGCATCGACCACCGTCACGCTGCGCGAGATGGCCGCCTCGGCGATCTTGACCTCCTCGAGCAACTCCAACAGGCGCAGGCGCAACGTTTCATAGACTTGCACGTCGCGTTCCAAATCGAGTTGCCGGCGTTCCAATGCGGGCAATTTGGCCAATTCGGCGCTGTAATCGTTCTCCACCGAAGCGAGGACCGCGATTTCGGTCTCGGTCACCAAGCGCTGCTGGGCGGCTTGGGCCAGTTCCGAGATCCGCAGCATGGCGTAGGCATCGCTTCCTTGGCTTACCGGAGCAAGCAGTGAGGAAATGCGGTCGAGCAAGGCCTTGGCAACTTGTGAACTGGAACTGTCGAGAATGTACTGGCGCGGGGAAGCGGTCTCTTCGCCGTTTTTGATGGCCTCGTACAGAATCCGTTCACGGTACTTCTCGCCCAACGATGCCGTCAGGAGTTTCACTTGGGCATCAACGCCGAGTTCGCTATAGGACGGGACCTTGAGACCCATTTGGGTCAAAGCCGAACGCAATTGGTCATAGGTAACCACCGATTCGTTCAATTGCAGCGCCAACGGCTCGCGACGCAGTTGGAAGTAGGCGATTTTTTCCGACAACAGCCGGCTCTTGTCGGAGAGCTGGATGATGTTGCTCTCCTCGCGGAAAGCTCCTAGCGCATCGGCGGCTCCTTGCAGTTCCTTCTCGTTGAGCGGTATCTGCGATTCGATAAACTCCTTCTGGACCGTCTTGGAATTGCGGGCGATCGAACCGAGCAACTCGTTGTAACTCTCAGCCAAGGCGTTGGCGAAATCGGCGGCAAAGCGGGCATTGGCATCGGTCACGGTGATTTTAACGATGTTGGTGTCCTTGACCGTGGTGATGCCGGTGCGGTCCTTGATGTTGCCCAAAACCTTGGGATCGCTATAGCGCTGGCCGTCGTCGTTGCGATAGGCGTCGAGGTCCAACAACGCCAAAGCGGCGTTGATGTTGCGCGAACTGAGGGCCAGTTCGACCTCGGTGGAGATTTTTGTCGTGCTCTGTCCGGTCAGCAGACTTTCAATCGAGGAGGATTTCTGTAGCGATTCGACCAAGATGGAGACTTGCGACTCGTACATCGGGGTCACATACTGCAGGTAGAGTACGGCAGCGACCATCACGATCACGAACGAGACCACAATCCATCCGATGCGCACCTTCAGGATGTGCATCAATTCCTTGATGCTCATGCCCTCCTGCAACAGGCTGTCCGAACCGCTCTGCAATTGCTCTTCACTATCCACTTGCTGGTTCTCCTCAGAGATTGTTGGCTATATAGATGATGTTCAGCACGATCGATACGATCGAAGCCACCAAGCCCACAATCGTCACCGTGGTGGCGATCTCTTGGCCGTTGATGGCGCTGAAGGTATTCAATTCGGCCGTGACCACACTTTCCGGAGTCACGATGGCGGCTTTGTCCAGTTTCACTCCATTCTTATCGACGAGGGCGTATTTGCCGTTGCGGTTCTTGGTACGGTCGAATCCTCCGGCCAAATTGATGTAATAGGAGGCGTCCTTGTCGGGCACATAGGGGTACAGGCCCGGTTTCAGCACTCCGCCCGCTACCGTTACGAACATCTGGCTGAACGGGATGACCAATGTGTCGCCAGCTTTTAACTGGATGGCCGAGGCTGTCGGTGATGCCGTGCCGGCCAAAACCGCTTGGGCGTCGAACGGGATCAACTCGGTGCCACGCTTGATGAAGGCTTGGCTCAGGTCGCTGGCGACAGTGAAGCGCTCAGCCAGGGAGCGGACCATCGAAGCGGCTGTCTCGCCTGGGAAAAATTGATAGAGCAACCGGCCCGATGAAGCGGGGATGCTCGACAGGGCTTGTTGTTCGGAGACCGCCACCGCCCCCTCGACAACCACCGAAGAAAGCGGGGCCTCGTGCGGTTCGACCCGCACCACATCCAGATGGGTCAATGCGAAGGCACTACCAGAACTGGCATCCTGCCGAAAGACCTGCAGCGCCGTGGTGGTGGTGGAGCCGGACCGCTGCACGACGACAGCGCTGGCATTGCCACCCGGCAGGATCCCCTTGCCATAACGTTGCAAAAGGTCTCCAAGGGTCTCCGACGCACTCAGCTGATACATGCCGGGCCGTACGACGAGCCCTTCTAGCGTGACAATGCGCTCGGCTTTGCGCAAGGTGACCACATCGCCCGCTTTCACCAAAGGATTCTGGCTTAGATCGCCCTCTTGAAGGGCTTTATAAAGGTCGTACGTTGCATTCTTGCCATCGGCGGAGGTGATTAAGATATCGCGCGACGAGGCGTACGGAGTGGCCGAGGCAATGACGGATGAAAGTCGTGATAAGCCCCAAGCCGGGAATTCACCGGCCGAAGTGACCTCACCTTTCACCACGACGGTGAAAGCTCCGGTCGAAGTCAGGCTCACTTTGGGGGAAGAGAACGGTAGGTAGGTGGTTACCAATGCTTCGATTTCTTTGATGAACTGCACCAAAGCCTTGCCGCGGCCGTCCAAGGAACCAAAGTTGGGAATCGTCAGACGGCTGTCGCCCTGGACTTGCAACACAGTCGAGACTGTGGCCTTGCCTTCAATATAGGTGAGCGCCAACATGTCGCCGGGTGTCACCGGGTAGGCGCTATTGGCGATAGCGGCTAATACCCGGTCCTCCCGGCTTGGCAATTGAGCCGGCACTTGTGGCAATCCCAACTGGACTGCCAACGGTGTCGAAGCGACGTCCGCCACCGCCGTTACAGCGATCGTCGCGCTACGGTCGACAAACAAAGGGGAGCGCACGACCAATGGCGAGGCTGCCCCTACAAACGACATGTGGATCACCACCAACACGATCGCTGCCGCAATCTTCAGCTTTTTATCCATAACACCATCCAAACAATCATGGGATAAAAACGTAACGCTTTCGTGTCAGCGGACGTCATTGAAGCATCATACCACCAAGCAAGGCGCTAGTAAAGCAACAGAACGAACTGCAGCATACCACGCTAGGCATCCACTATTGATCAGGACTAGGATATGGACCTGATTTACTAATATTCCTGTTTTTTACCATAGCAAGAGTATCTGTGAATTTTTTTACGGGAAACCTAAATATTCCCAACGTTTCCTTCACTATATCATAATCGTAGGTTTTTCCAATCAGTAAAAATTATACGATTCCGTTTGACAGTCCGTGCATCATGACCTACAATTCGCATTGCGGATCAGGCGATTCCGCGACAATCGAAAGAAAGGAGACTTCTATGAAGAAACTGTCTGTGATGCTTCTGCTCGTTTTGCTCGCAACCACCATGGTGTTCGCCCAAGGTGGCCAGGAAGCAGCGAAGCCCCAGGAAAGCGGCCCGATGAAGGTCGGCGTCATCTATATCAGCCCCCCGGGAGACATGGGATATTCCTACATGCACGACCAAGGCACCATCGCTGCTGAAAAGCACTTCGGCACCAAGATCCAGGTCATCCGCATGGAAGGCGTGCCCGAGAATGACGGGGCCGCCCGCGCCATGGAGCAGTTGGTCGACGAAGGCTGCAAGATCATCTTCGCCAACTCCTACAATTACCAGGATTATATGTTGCAGGTCGCCAAAGAGAACCCGAATGTTTACTTCGAGCACTGTTCCGGCTATCTTTCGAACCCCAACATGTCCAACTACTTCGGCCGCATGTACCAGATGCGCTATTTGGCCGGAATGATTGCCGGCAAGATGTCCGCCAGCGGCAAGATCGGTTTCGTGGGCGCTTACAACACTCCTGAAGTCGTGCGCGGCATCAACGCGTTCACCCTCGGCGTGCGTGCCGTCAATCCCAAGGCCACCGTCACCGTGGTATGGACCAACACATGGTTCGACCCGGCTCTTGAGCGCCAAGGCGCTGTCGCGTTGCTCGACCAAGGTTGCGACATCATCGCCCAGCACCAGGACACCACTGAACCGGCCAAGGCCGCGTTGGAACGGGGCAAGTTCGCCATCGGTTACAACGCCGACTTCCGCAAGATCGTCGGTGACGACCGCATCTTGGTCTCCCCGATGTGGAACTGGGGCAACTACATGATCCCGGCCATCCAATCGGCCATGGACGGCACTTGGAAGACCCAGTCTTACTGGGGCGGCCTTGAAGACGACATGATCCGCCTTTCCGAGATTTCCCCGTTGGTTCCCGCCGATTTCCAAAAGCAAGTCCTCGCCAAGAAAGACGAGATGGCTGCAGGCAAATTCGACGTGTTCTGGGGCGAACTGAAGGACAACACCGGTGTCGTGCGCCAGAAGGCTGGCGAGAAGATGTCGGACCAAGACATGTTGACCATGCAGTGGTTCGTCGAAGGCGTCATTGGAAAAGTGAAATAAGCGTGTATGACGCTCACATGAGGGCAGACTCCGGTCTGCCCTTTTTTGAAACCCCCGCGATCCGGAAAGGACCAGTACCGGCATGGAAGTGAAGTTGATGAACCAGACTACCCTTCAACCCATAGTGCAGATGGAGAAGATCACCAAACGATTCCCTGGTGTCGTTGCCAACGATGGTGTCGACCTTGAACTCATGCCTGGTCAGGTGCTGGCCTTGTTGGGTGAAAACGGCGCCGGCAAGAGCACGTTGATGAACATGCTCGTCGGATTGTACAGGCCCGACAGCGGTACCATCCGCGTTCGCGGGGTACCGGTGGATATCCAAAGCCCCCAAGACTCGATGGCGCTCGGCATCGGTATGATCCACCAAGAGTTCATGCTGGTGGGCAACATGACCGTCGCCGAGAATATCGTGCTCGGTATGAAGGGCCTTCCCTTCGCTCCCAAATTCGACGACATCGACAAGCGGATTGTTGAATTGTCGGACCGATACGGCCTTAAGGTGAATCCCGACGCCTACATCCACGACCTGTCGGTCGGAGAACAACAACGCGTCGAGATCCTCAAGCTCGTCTATCGCGGAGCCGACATCCTCATCCTCGACGAACCGACGGCGGTGCTCACTCCGGGCGAGTCGCACGAGCTCAACAAGATCGTCAAGATCATGCTGGCGGAGGGAAAGTCGGCGATATTCATTACCCACAAGATGGATGAAGTGATTGAGTTCTCCGACAAAGTGCAGGTCCTCAGACGCGGCAAGACGGTGAACACCTGCGAAACAGCAGATGTGACCCCGCAGGATTTGGCCAACATGATGGTCGGTCGCGACATCCTCTTTTCGCTCGACCGTTGCCCGTTCAATCCCGGTGGGGTCAAACTTAAGGTCGACGATGTCAGTGTGGACAATCCCCAAGGGGGACGGCCCATGCTCGACCATGTCTCGCTGGAGGTCAGGCGGGGCGAAATTCTCGGCATAGCCGGAGTGGCCGGCAATGGTCAGCAACAACTGACCGAGGTGATCACCGGCTTGATGCACTGCAGCTCAGGCCATGTCTTGATCGATGGGATCGACCTGACCAACGCCACCCCGTTGTCGATCATCAAGGCGGGAGTGAGCCACATTCCGGCCGACCGTGGCGCCATGGGGGTAGTAGGCGACATGACCGTCGGCGAGAACCTTGCCATGAAGAAATACCGCACCCGCGAGATATCGCGCGGGGTGGTGATCAAAAGGGGTTTCATGCGCAGCTTCGCCGACAAGCTCATCGGAGCCTTCGCCATCAAGACCCCCACCCAAGACACCAGTGTCAAATATCTTTCGGGCGGGAATATCCAAAAGACAATCCTTGCCCGCGAGATTGACTCATGCGGGGGCATCCTCATCGCTGTCTATCCATCACGGGGCCTCGATGTAGGAGCCACCGAAGCGGTCAGGCAGAACCTGATTGCCCAACGCGACAACGGCAACGCCGTCCTGTTGGTTTCGGAAGAATTGGAAGAACTGCAGATGGTGGCCGACAAGATCGCCGTCATGTTCGAAGGGAGAATCATGGGAGTGAGGAATGTGAAGGAGACCAATACTGAAGAATTGGGCTTGATGATGGCGGGTGCCGCCACGAAGGGGGCATGATGCGCATCGTCATAGAAAAACGCACCAGCAGGTCAAAAGCGGCCGTATTTCTCGTCCCCGTCATCTCCTTCGTCATTTCGCTGGTATTGGGAGCCATCGTGTTGGCTTTGTCCAAGGCCGATCCGTTTGTCGCTTACAGCGCGATGCTCAAGGGGGCGTTCGGCAATGCCCGCCGATTCCAGTACACCATTGTCGAGTCGTTACCGTTGTTGATGTGCGGCCTCGGGGTGGGCATTGCCTTCCGCCTGAAATTTTGGAACATAGGAGCCGAAGGCCAATACATCTGGGGGGCCATCGGCATCACTTGGGTCATGCAGTTCTGGAAGTTCGTCCCGGTCGCGCTATTGCTTCCGATCGGCTTGCTCATCGGTATGGCAGCCGGAGCCGCTTGGGCTGGTGTTCCCGGTATCTTGAAAGCCCAATGGGGGGTGGACGAGACACTGACCACCTTGATGCTCAACTATGTTGCGATTGGATTCGCCGAATACCTCTACTTTGACCGTTGGAAGGCCCCGTTGGGCAACATGGGCACTCCCGAGTACCCGCAAGCGGCCTGGTTGCCCCAAGTGTGGGGGAAGGTCCATGCCGGCATCTACATCGCCTTGGTGTTGGTCCTGCTGTTGTGGTTCCTGCTCTACAAAACCCGCTGGGGCTTCGAGCTGAACATGATCGGCAAGAATCCCCGGGCAGCCCGCTACCAAGGGGTTTCGATCAAGAAAAACATCATTGTCGCCATGCTGGTCTCGGGCGCCATCTGCGGTCTGTCGGGTTCAATCACCGCCGCCTCAATCGCCCACCGCCTGACCAAGGGTGTCGATGCCGGTTATGGTTTCACCGGCATCATCATCGCCTGGATGGCTGGTTTGAATCCGTTTGCCTCGATTGTCGTGGCCGTCGTCATGGCGGCTTTCGTCACTGGAGCGGGCCAATTGCAGATCGCCCTCAAACTACCCGAGGCGATGGGTCCGGTATTGCAAGGCTTGGTCCTGATCCCGCTATTGGCCGGAAGCATCTTCACCGACTACCGCCTGCGGGCCGTACGGAAGGAGGCCGCCTGATGGACTTCATCACAAAACTTTTGGCCGCTACCATCGCCATGGGTACCTCGTTGACCTATGCGACGTTGGGAGAGATCTATACCGAGAAGACCGGGGTGCTCAATCTCGGCATGGAAGGAACCATGTTGATGGGGGCTTTGGCTGCGTTCGCCACCGCCTTCAACACCGGCAACTTGTTGCTCGGCTTGTTGGCCGCCATCATCATCGGGGCTTTGCTGTCGCTACTGCACGCCTTCCTCTCCATCACCATGCGGGCCAACCAAGTGGTGTGCGGGCTTTCCATCACCATGCTGGGAACGGGTCTGGCCAACTTCCTCGGCCAACGACTCGGGCCGCTTTCGAACAACCACAACTTGGTCGGCATGAACCTCAAGGAGAAATTCGACAACATCGCCATCCCCTTTCTCCATGAAATTCCCATCGTGGGAGCCTTCTTCGATGTGAGCATCCTCACCTACATCCTCTATCCCGTCATCCCGTTCGCTTGGTATTTCATGTACAAGACCAAACACGGACTGTCTGTCAGGGCGGTCGGGGAATCGCCCCGCACGGCAGCAGCCATGGGCATCAACGTCACCAAGATCCGTTACCTCTACACCGTCATCGGCGGCATGTTTGCCGGCTTGGGGGGAGCCTGCCTTTCGTTGTCGTTCACCCCGAGTTGGAATGACGGGATGACTGGCGGCAAGGGTTGGATCGTTATCGCCTTGGTGATCTTCGCTACTTGGAATCCCGGCAAAGCAGTCTTGGGCACCCTGATCTTCGGCGGTGTCACGTCGTTGCAGTTCAGCTTGCAGGCTGCCGGCATCAAGATGGTCATTCCTTCGCAATTTTTGGCGCTCTCCCCCTACCTGATCACTTTCTTTACCCTTTCGGTCATGACGATCGCAAACCAGAAACGGAAGGGGGCCTTCGCTTCACCGGCAGCCTTGGGGACTTCGTTCGCCATCGATGAGAAATGATCGATGAAGACCAATGCGATGCGGATCTTGGAGAGCTTGGGCATCGATTATGCAATCCGCTCCTATCAATGGGACGAGGACCATCTCGATGCCGTCCATGCCGCCCACAGCCTCGGCATGGACGAGGAGCAGGTCTGCAAGACCATCGTGATGCGCAACCAAGACAACCAAGTATTTGTGTTCGTCCTACCCGCTCCTTTCGACATCAATCTCAAGAAAGCCCGTCAGGTGACCGGCTCGCGGGAAATCGACTTGGTGAAAGCTGGAGAATTGCGGGCTTTGACGGGATACATCCGAGGAGGATGCTCTCCGTTGGGCATGCTGAAAAACCATCCTGTGTTCCTCGAGGAAACCATCCAACTGCAGGAACGCATCTGCGTCAGCGCGGGCCAGCGCGGTCTGCAATTGTTCTTGGCGGTATCTGATTTGGCCAAGGCAACCCAAGCGGTGTTCGCCGACCTTATCTAGCGGCACGACCGCTTGCAGGCCAGCTTGTCAATTTGTTTGACCAAGGCTAAGATGACAGTATGAAAATCGTCATCCTTGGCGCTGGCCGCCGCGGCATGTTGCTAGCCCGCCATCTCATCCAAGAAAAGAAAGACGTGGTGATCATCGAGTCGGATCCCAAACGGGCTTCCGAAGCCCAGTCGAAGCTGGATTGCATGGTGGTTGTCGGCTCAGGCACGGATCGTGAACGGCTCAAGGAGGCTGCTGTCGAATCGAGCGACACCTTCGTGGCCGTGTCGGACAGCGATGAGGTCAACCTCGTCGCTTGCGGGATCGTTGAGGCCATGTGTCCCCATGTGACCACCGTAGCAGCCATCCGCAACCTGACCTATACCGGCAGCGACGGACTTCCTGAGACCGTGCTCGGTATCGATTTCATCGTCAATCCTGAGGCGGAAGCGGCTCGCAGCATCTTCGACATCATCGAGCGGGGCATTTTTAGCGACATCATCACCTTCAGCAAGACCAACTTGATCCTCTACAACATCTATGTCAATGAGAAATCGAAATTCGCGGGCAAGGACGTGCAAACCCTGCGCAACATGGTCAAAGCCGAGTTTGTCATCACCGCTATAAACCGCGACGAGGTCGGCATCGTCCCTTCAGGCAACACAGTAATTCTCCCGGGAGACACCCTCTCGTTGGTTGCCTCGGAACGGGACATCGAATCCTTGTTCAAGTATATCGGGCGTGAACGGATTCGACCCCATAAAATCGCGATCGTGGGGGGAAGCAAGATCGCCCGTTTCCTGCTGAAGAATTTCAATCCTGCCAAACGGCGCGATATCGTCTTGATCGAGCAGGACGAAAAGGTGTGCGACACGTTCGCCCAGTTGTTCCCCGAGGTGCTGGTCATCAAAGCCGACATCACCGAAGAGACGATTTTCGACGAGGAACACCTCGACACGTTCGACCTGATCATCTCGCTGACCGACAACGACGAGTTGAACATCATTACTGCCAGCTATGCCAAGCGCATCGGTGTCGACCGGGCTATTGCACTGATCAAGAACAACAACAACTACATGCGCCTTGCCCGCCACTTGGACATCGACTCGGTCATCTCGGTCAGTCAAGCCACGGTCGACTCGTTGCTCAAGTACCTGCGGGGCGCCAACGTCTCCAGCGTCCATTCGTTGTTTGGCGGACGCTTCGAGATATTTGAGTATGCCATCACATCCTCGATGGAGATTTCCGGCAAACGCTTGCGCGACATCAACATGCGCAACAGAGGCATCATAGCCGGCATCACCACGGCCGAAGGCAAGGCAATCGTACCTTCCGGTGATTACCGGTTGCAGAACGGAGACATCCTGCTGGTGACGGCGGGACGCGATTCGTTGTCGTTCATCCAACACTTGTTCGGCTGACCACGCAACGACAAGGAGCCCCGCGATGTCCAAAGGTCGTGCCAATTGGAAACAGATCATCCGCCTTTCAGCCGTCATGCACAGTCTGATCGGCTTGTTCATGCTCATCCCCACCGCCATCGCAGTCGCCAGGGGGGAATGGCTGGCCCTGCGTAGTTTCGCCATCACCTTGGCCATCATTGCCGCTTATGTGGCCATCGTATTGCCACTTGGGCGAAAATGGTCGCCACAGGGGCTTTCGATCCGCGAAGTCTACTTATTCGTCACCATCACCTGGGTCATCGCCAGCGCTTTGGGAGCCCTGCCGTTGTACCTGTCGGGCACCCTGGGTGATTTCCCCAGTGCTTTCATGGAGATCATGTCTGGGTTCACTACGACCGGCCTGACCTCCCTCGTCGATATCGAAAGCCAAGCCCATAGCATCCTCTTCTGGCGCTCGTTGACCCACTGGATCGGCGGCATGGGCATTGTCGTGTTGTTCGTTGCCTTGTTGCCGCTCGTCGGCACCGAAGGTAGCCAACTGTATGGGGCTGAGGCGGTGGGGCCGACCAAAAGCAAGCTAACTCCCAAAATCCGCAACACCGCCAGCATCTTGTGGCTCATCTATGTGGGATTCACTGTCGTTGAAGCAATCCTGCTGCTTTTCGGCGGACTTTCCCTGTTCGATGCCCTCACCGTGACCTTCGGCACGATGGCCACCGGAGGATTCGCCGTCAAGAACGCCAGCATCGGCGGCTACCACAGCCCGTATGTCGAAGTGGTGGTGACCGTCTTCATGGTCCTTGCCGGTATCAATTTCTCGCTCTATTTCCTATTGCTCAAGAAGCATTTCAAAGAAGTATGGCAAGACGGTGAATTGCGGGTGTATTTGGGCATTTTCCTTGTTGCAGCATGCTTTGGGGCGATCAACCTCTATATGAAGGGAACATTCGATTCACTGGCCACCGCTTTGCGCCAGAGCGCTTTCCATATCGCCTCCATCATGACCACCACCGGCTTCTCCACAACAGATTACGGAGTGTGGCCTGCCTTTAACCAAGGCCTTATCTTGATGGTGATGTTCATCGGAGGATCTTCCGGCTCCACCGGTGGCGGCATCAAGGTCACCCGCATCATCACCATGTTCAAACTGGCCGGCCAGAGCATCCGTACGTTGTTGCATCCCAAGGGAGTGTTCACCATCCAGTCGGAACATGAGAAGATCGCTTGGAAGACGGTGAACTCGATTGCCGGATTCATCATCCTCTACCTGGCATTGGTGCTGGCGGTCATGTTGGTGGTCGCCTCGGCTGGTATAGACTTGTACACTTCGTTTGCAGCCGCCCTCATCTCGGTGGGCAATATCGGACTGGGGTTGGGCGGAGTAGGACCGGCCGGAACTGGTTTCAGCGTGATGCCGTCTTATGTGAAATGGGTGCTGTCGTTCGCCATGTTGGCCGGACGGCTCGAAATCTATACGGTCTTCGCCCTCTTCACCCGCTCCTTCTGGAAACGATAGCTATTTGTGGATCTTGTTGGTGAAAAAGAGCCGCACCTTGCGGATGGTCGCTACTGCCGTCAGATACACGACCAAGCATGCCGCCACGATCCACAACGAGGTCGACCATGTGATCACCTCGCTGGCGCCCAGATAGAGCAGTCCGAAGAGGTTGCCCGAGCCGACGCCGATGCAGGCCACCAAAATGGCGGCCATCACCGTCTCCGACACGGTCGCTCCCTTGCGGATACGGAACGCCGCAATCGCCAAGCTGGCCAGTACGACGGTGTAGGTCGGCAGGGCCACCGGCAAGAACCACGCCAGTCCGGATCCCTCGACCAAGTCGATCATCAACAAGAACGCCGCAACGGCGACGATGATCACCGGTGTGGCGATTGTCAAGCGGTTACGTTTGGGCAAGATCCAAGGGAACACTGCCACAAGCCAAAACAGCGCGATCGCCGGGTTGGCGTATAACGACCAGTCCCACAGGCGGTCTTGTGCATCGATGAAGGCCAACAACGCCACCAACAAGGCCGCATAAGCGCTTGCCAATACGACATACGAGGTCGGCAGCACCAACGGGGCTAGTAATAATCCCATGCCGATGACCACGCAACCGATGGCGAACCATGGTTCGAACACCAACGAACCCACCGCCCAACCGGTGATGGCCAATGTGGCGATGGCGATAACCGCCAAGGCCACGATGAGCTCTATGAACCCTTTGCGCTGCTTGTCCAGCAACGGATGACGCTCGCCCGGTTCATGCTTCGGATGTGGGAACAGCTGCTCACTGCCCTGCCCGATGACATCTTCAGGAGCATTCACCTCGGTGGCGCACAAAGGACATGCGGGGCTCCCCGCTTCGAGCTTCACGCCGCAGCGTACACAATATGCCATGCAATCACCTCACATGCGCCAACACGTTCCTGTTGGACGCAATCTCGACGGGAACACCTTTGGCAACCAACGTGCTGAAGAATTCCCGTTCGATATCGGTTCGAGAAACCAGGATGCTCGATGCATCCACATACAAGCGGCCGTTCACCCCGCACACTCCGAAGGAGACTTTGGTCGGTTTAGCCGGAGAAAGATAGAAATCGGCCCGGACGACATGCTCCTTCATCCCCTGCGGCAGGCTCACGTCGCCTAGGTTGCTGATCGTCGATGAATACAAGCGTTCACCGTAACGGTCGCTGATGATTTTCATGAACGGATTCTTGAAAATCGAAGGAGCATAACGGACGAACAAGTTGCGTTCTCCGGCCACATTGCGGGCGATCTGGCGGCTGAGCGACTTGGAAGTCACACCGTTGCGCAACTGGGTGCGCACCTGTTGGATGATTTCTTCAAAGGTGTAGCGCCCCAGGCGCGGGTCGATGCCGACCACGACGAACAAAGTGAAATTACGCATCGACTTTGATCCGAACACTTTGCGGATGTTGACCGGAACCGAGATGCGGATGGGTTTATATCGCTTGGGAGACTTGACGGTCTGCTCCTGCACCCGTTGGAAGGCATCGAGCAGTTCGGCCACCAAATATTCGGTGATGGTCACTTGATTGGCTGTGGCCAATGCCTTGATGTCGGCGATGGCAAGGGAGGCGGAGATGGCGTTGACCCGGTCTGTCAATTCACCGGTGCCGGCCTCCAAGTGGAAAGCCCGCACGTCGCTGGCAAACACCGAACGCAACGGTTTGTAGAACTTCTGGAAGGAATCGGATGATTCCTCCTCGTCGATCGGATCACCTGGAAGATAAATCTGTGGATCGCGTGCGACTTCGACTCCGCTCAAACGCAAGTACTGGGCCACCAATGACTTCAACAGGGTGATTCCACCAGTACCGTCGGTCAATGCATGGAAAAATTCGATGGCGATACGGTTCTTCCAATAGAAAACCTTGAACAAGTATCCATTGGCGGTGCGCCTCCAATTGAAGTGTGCACACGGGTAGCTACGGTCGGGATAGACCGCCATCGGCTTGGCATGCTGGGTGAGGTAATACCAGAAAAAACCCTTGTGCAGCGAGACCGCATAATAGGGAAAGCGCACCATGATGTCGCGTAAGGCTTGCAACAACAAGGTCGGTTCAACCGGCATGTCCAATTCCATCGACAAACGGAAGGTCGCCGAGTTGTAACGGGCTTGCGTCGGCGGGTAGATGAGGGCGGAGTTGTCCAGCGGGATGAACTCGTCGGGACCCGGTTTGAATCTCATGGCTGTACTATACTGGAAAACGGCTTCTCCGGCAATGGAGCGGTAGGAAACGTCTTGGTTGCTTTATTATAAAAGCTAACAATACAACTAGATGTCGCGCTGGCAATGGATTAGGATCGTGTGCCTTTACCTTGACTTCCAGCAGGATCGGTTTATAATGAGTATTACTCACTATGAGTAGTGCGAATTAAATGGAGGGGAGCATGGGGCAGGACAATCTTACCAGCCGTTTCCAACAGACGATGGCGCGTTTGAACACCTCGCGCTTCGTCAATGATGTAGCCGAATATTATCAAGGGGAGTCGGCCATGTTGTCCTGCATCGAATCGCTTGAGCAACAAGGCCGCATCGTCAATCCATCGATGCTCAGCGAACGGCTCGACTTGGCCCGCGGGACTGTAACCGCCACACTGAGGTCGCTTGAGCGTAAAGGATTGGCCAAGGCCCGCCCCATGCGGGACGACCGGCGCCGTGTCCAAGTCCAGTTGACTGAGAAAGGCCGCCTGCAAGCCAAAGCAAAACGGGATAAAGTCGACCAATGGTGCGCCACAATCATCGCAAGCATGGGACAGCAGCGCTTTTCCACTCTCGTGGAACTGATCGATCTGGCCATTGCTGGCATGGGTTACGAACAGGAGGCTAGACTATGAAATGCGTCGTCACCGGAGCCACCGGGCATATCGGGAACATCTTGGTCCGCTCGTTGCACGAAAGAGGCGACGAGGTGACCGCATTCGTGTTGCCGCGCGAGGACATCTCGAGCATCAAGGACCATGTCGATCATGTCGCATACGGCGACATCCGCGACCTGCAAAGCCTGCACTATGCCTTCGAGGGCAAGGATCTCGTTTTCCACTTGGCCGGTATCATCGATATCGGTTCGGGACGCAAGATGCGCCGCTTGATGTATGAGGTCAATGTCGAGGGGGTGCGCAATGTCGTGCAGGCCTGTCGGGAGTCAGGCATCAAGCGCTTGGTATACACCAGCAGCGTCCATGCCATCACCGAGCTCCCCCACGGCCAGACCATAGCCGAATCCAAGGTATTCAATCCCGCTGCCGTGCGGGGCCCGTATGCCAAAACCAAAGCCGAGGCAACCGCCCTTGTGTTGAAGGCGGCCACCGATGGTCTCGATGCCGTCGTCGTCCATCCGGCCGGCATCATCGGTCCGGAGGACCACCAGCTGTCCAACTTGGGACAGTTGATGCTCGATTTCCTCAAAGGCAAGCTCTTGGCCTATGTGTCGGGAGGTTACAATTTCGTCGATGTGCGCGATGTGGTCAACGGCATCCTCAACGCCGCCGACAAAGGCCAATCGGGGGAATGCTACATACTTTCGGGCGAGTATCACAGCGTACGCGATATGTTGGCCGTCATGGAGGACATCACCAAGATAAAAGCCCCCAGGACCAAACTCCCGCGCTGGTTTGCCTACATTACCAGCCCGTTCGCTGAATTGCATTACCGCATCAAACGCCAGAAACCGTTGTTCACCGCCTACTCGATCTTCACTTTGGGTACCAACAGCGATTACTCCAATGAGAAAGCCAAGCGAACCCTGGGCTATACGGTGACGCCCTTCCGCAAAACACTTGAAGACACTATCGCTTGGATAAAGGGCAACAAACTGGATGATCACAAACGGACAAAACGCCCTGCCCATCGTAAGGGCAACCATCGTGGAAACGGTAGTGAGGGTTTTGCCAACGGGACATCGTGAACGGCCTCATTCCCGTTTGGGGCTGCGCTTATAGAACGGTGTTTTGACCAACTTGGCCCGCTTGCGCTTGCCGTGGATTTCTATATCCAGCATATCGCCGAATTTCAAGTTCGTGTTGCGGTCGATCAGGGCATAGCCGCAGAAAATGTCCAAGGTCGGACTCATCGTACCGCTGGTGACGTAGCCGATGTCCCGTTCCCCGAGAAAAACCCGGTAGCCGTTGCGCGGTACGGCCGAATCGATCATCTCAAAGCCCCGCAACGAGCGCGGCACGCCCTGTTGCTCTTGGCGGACCAAGGCTTCGCGCCCGCAAAAGTCGCCTTTGTCCAATTTGACGAAAACAGCGAGGTTGGCTTCCAACGGTGTGATCGTTTCCGATATCTCATGGCCATACAATGGTAGCTTGGCTTCCATGCGCAAGGTGTCGCGCGCTCCAAGGCCGCACGGCAATATCCCGAATTCCTGACCGGCTGCCAACAACGAGCGCCATAGCCTGATTGCATCGGCGTTGTCGCAGTATAGCTCGAAGCCATCCTCACCGGTGTAGCCGTTGCGGGAAACCAAACAACGCACGCCGGCAACCTCACCTTCGCGCAAGAACCTGAAGAATCCCAAACCGGCAGCCGCAGGATACAGTTTCTCAATCACTTGAACGGCTAGCGGGCCTTGCAGGGCCATCTGGGCGGTTTGCCCGCTGTAGTCGACGATGGAGGGAATCGGCTTGCCGCTCATAGCCCACGGATTGCCTGATTTCATCCAGTGCAGATCCTTGTCTATGTTGGCGGCGTTCATCACCACCCAATAAGTGGTGGAGTCGAACCGGTAGACGATGAGGTCGTCCACCACAGTCCCTTCGGGCAGGCACATCAAGGTGTAGATGATCTGTCCGTCGACCATGTCCTTGACCGTGTTGGTCACCAGATACTCGAGATACTCGGTGGCATTCGGTCCGCTGACCATGCACTCGCCCATGTGCGAGATGTCGAACAGCCCCACCCGATTGCGCACGGCGTGGTGCTCGGCGATGATTCCGGCAGCGTAATTCACCGGCAGTTCCCAGCCGCCGAAATCGACCAGCTTGACCTGCGGATAATCCTTGTATTCCTCGAACAGCGGCGTTCGCTTCACTGTCGGCCTCCTTGCTACCGGTCACAGAATGGCAACGACCTCAATCTCGACCAAGGCATCCTTGGGCAAGCGGGCCACTTGGACAGCCGAACGGGCCGGCAAGGTCGCCTTGGGATTGAAATAGGAACCGTAGACTGCGTTCATCGCCATGAAATCATCCATGTTCTTCAAGAACACGGTGGCCTTCACGACATGATCCAAATCGGTGCCTGCTTCCTTAAGCACTTCGATGATGTTGTGGAAGACTTGATGGGTCTGGGCTTCGATTCCGCCCGACACGATGATCCCCGAATCGGGATGGATCGGCAGTTGGCCCGAAGCGTAAAGGAAATCACCGATCCTCACCGCTTGTGAATAGGGTCCGATCGCTTGTGGGGCGTTTTTCGTACTGATGCGTTCTTTCGTCATGGCATTCCTCGCTTCGCTGGTATCTGACTGATTATACTCCAGCCCGATGGTGTTTGAAAACCCGATTCCATGCTAGAATGCACAGGTGCGGGAATGCCTTCGGGTTTTCCCGGAAGGGGTTGCTTCGATGAACACTTCGAATGCCCTGTGCATCATCACCACCGGTGGAACATTCGACAAATACTACGACGAGATCAAAGGTGAACTCACCTTCAGGGAATCGCACTTGCCGCGCATCCTCAAAGCATCGCGGTGCACCCTCGCGGTTCAGGTGGTCCCGGTTTTGGCACTCGACAGCCTCTATATGGACGACTCGCATCGCGAGAAGGTCGCCGCCACCTGTTCCGAACGGACCGAGCGGCGCATCATCATCACACACGGTACCGATACGATGGTCCACACTGCAGAAGTGATTGCCGCCAAGAGGCTGGACAAGGTGGTCGTACTCACCGGAGCGATGGTCCCGTATGCTTTGGAGAACAGCGACGCGGTGTTCAACCTAGGTTGCGCGGTAGCCGCCGTCCAGCTATTGCCGGTCGGCGTCTACCTGTGCATGAGCGGGAAAATTTTTCCCCACGACGCTGTGGTCAAGAACCGGGAGATCGGAGTGTTCGAAGGCACGTATGTGCAAAGCCCCATCGATTGACCGACGGGGCTTGCTCCATCATTTCACCAACATCGGCTGGTTTTCGAAGGCTTCCAACGGATAATGGTTGAGCACATAATCCATGTCCTTGTCGCCGCGTCCCGACAGGTTGACCAGGATGGTGGCCTCCTTGGGCATCGTGACGGCCATCCGGATGGCGTACCCCACCGCATGGGAGGATTCGAGGGCCGGGATGATGCCCTCCAGTCGGGACAGGTTGTAAAAGGCCGTCAAGGCGTCACGATCGCTGGCCACCACGTACTTGACCCGCTCGATGTCGTGCAGATAGCAGTGCTGCGGCCCCACCCCGGGATAATCGAGCCCGCTGGCGATCGAGTAGACCGGCAACGGCTCCCCGCTGGCATCTTGCAAGAGGTAGCAGGCGAAGCCATGGATCTTGCCCGGTTTACCATAGGTCATCGTGGCGGCATTGTCTCCGGGGAACGGCCCGCGCCCGCCCGGTTCCACTCCGTAAATCGCCACATCCTTGTCGTCGAGGAAGCCAGAGAAGATGCCGATGGCGTTGGAACCCCCTCCGACGCAAGCCACCACCGAGCCAGGCAATGCTCCGGTCATCTCCAAAAATTGCGCACGGGCTTCACGGCCGACAACCGATTGGAAGTCGCGCACCATCATCGGGAAGGGATGCGGCCCGACGACCGACCCGATGGCGTACATGGTGGTCTCTGGATCCTGTAGGTAGGCTTCGAAGGCAGCGTCGACGGCATCCTTCAAGGTCTTCGTACCACGGTCGACCGGGATGACCCGAGCTCCCAAAACTTGCATGCGGCGCACGTTGGGGGCCTGTTTGTCGACATCGATGGTGCCCATGTAGATGTCGCACTCCAAACCCAACAATGCCGCTGCAGTGGCCAATGCCACCCCGTGCTGGCCCGCTCCCGTCTCGGCGATGACCTTTTTCTTACCCATTCGTTTGGCCAGCAGCACTTCGCCCAAGCAGTGATTGATCTTATGGGCACCGGTGTGGTTCAGATCCTCGCGCTTCAGGTAGATGGACGCCCCGCCGAGGGCTTCGCTTAAGCGCCGGCAATAATAGACCGGCGATGGACGTCCGGTATAGGTCTTCTGTAGATGCTCGAGTTCCGCGATGAAACTCGGATCGTCCTTGATCTTGAGGTAGGAATCGGTGATGTCCTGCATGGCATGTTGCAGTGACGGGGGGATGAACGCTCCACCGTATGATCCGAAAAAACCCTTCTCATCGGGTTGTTGGGTGTTCAGTGATGATATTGTCTGTTCTTGCTTCTTCATGGTTGTCTCTCCTTGAGTATCGAGGCGATGATAGACTCTTGGTCTTTCAAGATCCTGGAACCCCGGGTGATCTTGCACAGGCTGATTCCCAGCTTGCTGGCGATCTCCCGTTGCGGCCGGCCGTCGTACAGTTCCTTCAACAGTCGCCACCGGAGAGCGAAATCGTACTTTTCCCGTTGGGTGAACAACTCCTCGAACAGCTTGTGCATGTCCTCTTTAGTGGTTGTATGGGCAAATATCTCAATCAGTTCGTCATAATCGGTGTTCACCGTCGGTCTCCTCACACGCTGGTTGGAAGCGTTGGGGGCATGTTACTATAAATAGAAACAGAGGTCAAGCGCCGCTGTACAAAATTTTCCCAATCGGCTGTACAATGGCCTCCTTTGGAGCCATACTTGCTCATGACCGGAGGTGCAACGATGAATACGGTCCTCAGCGAACAGACGGTGAAGGTCCTGACCGCCATGCAGGTCAACGAATTGACCGAGAGTCATATCTATAACGCTATCGCCAAGCGGATGAAGGAGGGGGCCAACCGGGACTTGTTGCTCAAGATCTCAGCCGACGAAAAACGCCACGCCGGCATCTGGCACACCTACACCACAGCCGATGTAAAACCGAAACGGCTGAAAATCTGGTGGTTCTCGCTGGTGGCCCGCATCCTCGGATTCACCTTCGCCATCAAACTGATGGAAAAAGGGGAAGGCAACGCGAGCGAGACCTACGCCACGATCGTGGCCGAAGTCCCCGAGGCCCTCACCATTGCCCACGAGGAGGACAAGCACGAACAGACCTTGATCGCCATGCTCGACGAGGAGCGCCTGCAATACGTTGGCTCGATGGTGTTGGGGCTCAGCGACGCCTTGGTCGAGCTGTCGGGGACGCTGGCCGGTTTGACGTTCGCCTTGCAGAATACCCGCATCATCGCCTTATCCGGACTGATCACCGGCATCTCGGCGACCTTGTCGATGGCCTCCAGCGAATACCTCTCTTCCCGTTCCGAAGGCAACCAAAATGCCCTGAAAAGCGGCTTGTACACCGGGACGGTCTACTTGCTTACCGTCGCCCTGCTGGTGCTGCCCTACCTGTTGCTTCCTGTGGACGGCTTCATGGCCGCCCTCGCCATCATGTTGGCCACGGTGGTCTTGATCATCCTTGGCTTCACCTACTACATCTCGGTGGCCAAGGATTTGCCGTTCTTCAAGCGCTTCGCCGAGATGGCGGGCATCAGCCTGGCGGTAGCGGCCCTCTCGTTCGTCATCGGCATCGTCGTCAAACATTTTCTCGGCATCGATATTTAAACAGCGGAGTTCTTCATGCGCACTATCACCATTGGAGAGTCTTCCAAGCGCTTTTCCCGCATCGCCTTGGGCACCACCTATTTCGGCACCACCATCAAGCGGGAAACTTGTTTCGACCTGCTGGACACCTTCATCGCCCACGGCGGCACCACCATCGACACAGCCCGGGTGTATGGCCAGCAAGATTACGGTTTGCCTTCGGCGAGCGAAGAATTGATCGGTTCGTACCTCCGATCACGCGGATGTCGTGACGAACTGGCCGTCGTGACCAAAGGAGCCCATCCCGCAGCCGACGGAAGAAGCCGCATCACCTACGGCGACTTGTCGTTGGATG
>CAZJAK010000022.1:0-35244 GCA_964543935.1 uncultured Spirochaetaceae bacterium | reverse complement strand
ACTCAGCATGCATGGGGAAAATGGAAACATCCGACCATCTGTATGGTACGCAATCCTCAATGCTGTAAAAATATAGATAAAATAAAGTGTTTGACATGAAAGCATGTTGCATAAATATACTGATTTATGTATATAATTGGGCAAACTTTGCCGATCATCCGACCCAACCGGGAGCGGGCGTTCGCGGGTTGTTCATACGAGGAGGAATGTGTATGAAGAAAGTCTTAGCTCTGACGTTGATCATGGTGTTGGCTTGTTCCTCTGCGCTATTCGCCGCAGGTGGTACCGAGGCCCAGACCGTGAAAGTAGGGTTCATTGGACCGATGACCGGCGACTATGCCAATTACGGGCAGTTGATCTCCAAGGGGGCCCAGTTGGCCATCGACGAGAAGAACGCCAGTGGGGGAATCGGTGGGAAAGTCCAGATCCAACTGGTCATCGAAGATTCGGAAGGCAACCCTGAAAAGGGCTTGGCCGCCATTGAGAAACTCTCCAGCTCCGACAAGATTGTCGCCCTGATCGGCCCCGTGTTCACCGGTGTGTCGTTCGCTGTCGGGCAGCGCTGCCAGGATGAGGGGATCCTCATGTGCACTCCTTCCGGAACCCATGCCGACATCACCAACATCGGTGACTATATCTTCAGGACCGTACCCAGCGACGGACTGCAAGGCGAAGTGGCCGGAAACTATTTCTACGAGAAGCTCGGCATCCGCAAGCTTGGCGTGCTGTATATCAAGAACGACTACAGCCAGGGCCTCTACGAAGGGACCAAGAAGAGCTTCGAAGCCCGCGGTGGCGTCGTCACGATCGCCGAGACCGGACAGATCGGCGACAAGGACTTCAAAACCCAGTTGACCAAGATCAAAGCAGCCGCCCCCGATGCCATCTACATCCCCAACTACACCGCCGAAATGGCCCAGATCCTGGAACAGGCTTCCCAGCTCGGAGTGAAGATTCCGTTCCTCTCCAGCGACGGATTCTCCAACCCCGAGATCTATGACCTGGCCGGTGCCTATACCGATGGCGTCATCTACGTCGGACCCACCAAAGTGGCCGAATCGGCTGCTGCCAAGGCCTTTATCGACAAGTACACCCAAAAGTATGGTTTCGCTCCCGATTCGTTCGCGACCAACGCCTATGATGGGACGAACATTCTGTTCGAGGCTCTCGAGAAGGTGTACAAGGCCAGTGGTAAGTTCGAGCGCAAGGCCATCCGTGACGCATTCGCAGCCACCAAGGATTTCCAAGGTGTGAACGGCACCATCAACTTTGCCGAGAACGGCGACTTGGTCGCTTATCAGGGCCTGTACAAGGTTCAGGGCAAGACCCCGGTCTACTTGGGCGCCTTCACGGTAGTGGATGGCAAGCTTGTCGAGGTCAAATAGACACAAAGCGCGAGTTTGTTGCAATGCTGATGCACGGTATGGTACTGTGGCGTCAGCGACACCACAGACCTCCGCCAGTCGCGGAGGTCTGTCTTGTCAAGGAGCCTTAACATGGGATCATCGGCTGAGTTTTTCCAACATTTGATGAACGGACTCACCCTCGGAGGCATCTATGCGCTCATCGCATTGGGCTACACGATGGTGTACGGTATTCTCAAATTCATCAACTTCGCCCACGGCGACATCCTCATGGTAGGCTCTTACATAGGGTTGTTCATCTACAATGCCATCAGGGGTGAAGTGTTGGGGGCTTGGACCATCGTTGCATTTTTCCTGTCCATGTTGGCCGGCATGATCTTCAGTGCGATTTTAGGGATGGCCATCGAGCGTGTGGCCTACAAGCCGTTGCGCAAAGCGACCCGTTTGGCACCGCTGTTGTCGGCAATCGGCGTCTCCTTCATCCTCTCCAACCTGGCGGCATGGATGTGGGGCACCAAATCGAAGAAACTCGAGTATCCGTTCGACAACTCCCCCCTCCATATCGGCGATGTCGTCATCACCCCCCATCAGATTCTCATCCTGGTGGTGGTCGTGGTGATGATGGTCGCATTGAAATTGTTCGTTGACCGTTCCCGGATGGGCAAGGCCATGCGCGCCACCAGTTTGGACCAAGACACGGCCAAGCTGATGGGGGTCCAGGTCGACCGGATCATCGCCTTGACCTTCGCCATTGGTTCGGCCCTGGCCGCCACAGCCGGTTTCCTGATTGCCTTGGAGATAAAGGTGTATCCCAGCATGGGCACCATGACCGGCTTGAAAGCGTTTGTCGCCGCGGTGGTGGGAGGGATCGGCAACATTTCGGGCGCCATGGTGGGGGGCATCCTGCTCGGCTTGGTCGAGACCTTCGGAGTGGCGCTGTTGGGCATCCCGTACGGACTGCGCGACACCATCGCCTTCGTGGTGCTGATCGTCATCCTGCTGGTCAAACCGGAAGGATTGCTCGGGAAAGCCGAAAAGGAGAAAGTGTAATGCTGAGCTTTGTCCTTCTCATATTCATCTACAGCGGCATATACGCCCTGATGGCCATCGGCCAGAACGTCATAACCGGTTATGTGGGCTTGTTGTCGTTGTGCCAGGCGGGGTTCTTCGCCATCGGCAGTTACGCAACCGCAATCCTCAGTGTGAATTACGGATGGAACTTCTGGTTCACCATCCCGGTGGCCGGTCTGTTGGCGGCCCTGTCCGGCGTGCTCATCGGATTGCCGACCTTGCGTTTGAAAGGCGACTATCTGGCCATCGCCACCTTGGGTTTTGGCGAGATAGTCAAGAACATCCTCAACAATTGGGACAGCCTCACCAACGGCCCGATGGGCATCCAAAAGATACCGATGGTGACCGTGTTTGGATTCAAGATCAGCCCCTATGACAAATGGGGTTTCCTTGTGATGGTGTGGTTGTTCGTGGTGGTGGCGTACCTGTTTTTCAAGCGTTTGGCGAAATCCCGCATGGGACGCGCTCTTGAGGCCATCCGCGAGGATGAAATCGCATCCTCTTCAATGGGCATCAACATCACGATGTACAAGGTGTGGGCATTCGCTCTGGGGGCCTTTGTGGCCGGAGTGGCCGGTAGCCTGCAGGCGGTGTTCACCTTGTCGGTCACCCCGGGCACCTTCACCTTCATGGTTTCGATCATGGTGTTGTGCATGGTGGTGCTCGGCGGCATGGGCAACTTCAAAGCCGTCATCCTCGGGGCCTTCCTCATCCAATTCATCTCCTACCTGCCGCAGTTGATCGGATTGTCCAATGTCATCCCGCCCCAATTCAAGCAAATCTTGTTCGGCCTCATCCTGGTGGTCATGATGATCTGGAGGCCGCAAGGGATTCTCGGTCGGGCCAAGCGCATGACTGTCGTCGCTGAAGGTTCTGTCGTTAGAAAGGGCAAGAAAGCGGGAGGCGCACGATGACGCTATTGGAAACCAAAGGCCTTACCAAAGCGTACGGTGGTGTGATTGCTGTCGGCAATGTCGATTTCACCGTCGAACAAGGCTTGATCACTGGCTTGATCGGGCCCAACGGTGCCGGCAAGACCACCTTGTTCAACAACGTGACCGGTTTGGATGTCCCCACCTCGGGCACCGTCCATTTCAGGAGCAAGAACATCACCGGCAAGAGCGCCCACGCCATCTGCCGCATGGGCATCGCCCGGACCTTCCAGAATATCCGATTGTTCAAGGAGCTCACCGTATTGGAGAACGTGATGGTCGGGCGGCACTTCAAAGTGGGCAGATCGGCCCAGCGCGGTCGTTTGCCGACCGCCATCGGCAGCTTCCTCGGCATGAAGGCGGAAGAGAAGCTCATGAAGGAGCAAGCCCTCCAATGGTTGGAGTTTTTCCATCTGGACCATATGGCCGACGATCTGGCACGGAACCTGCCGTACGGGCTTCAACGGGAGTTGGAGATTGCCCGTGCATTGGCGACCGAACCCGAGTTGTTGTTCCTTGACGAGCCTGCGGCCGGCATGAATCCGCAAGAGACCGATTCCTTGATGGCCACCATCCGCAAGATCAGGGCCTTGGGCATCACCGTGGTGCTCATAGAACATGACATGAAGCTGGTGATGAACATCTGCGACACCATCACGGTGCTCAATTATGGTCAGAACATCGCCGAAGGCACTCCTGCCGAAATACGGAAAAACCCATTGGTCATCGAGGCCTACCTCGGCAAGGAGGAAGCATGAGCGAATTGTTGACCATAGACGGTATCAGCGTCTCATACGGTAACATCCATGCGCTACGCGATGTGAGCATGCATGTGGCCGAAGGGGATGTGGTGTGCCTCATCGGCGCCAACGGTGCCGGTAAAAGCACCCTGCTCAAAGCCATCGTCGGGTTGGAGCCGCTGGTGTCGGGAACGATCTCGTACCGCGGCAAGGTGATTGCGGCAGCGAATTCCAACCACCATAGCCACAACCCGTTGGCCTTGTTTGCACTGAAAGGCGCGAAAGGACACCAAGGTGACCGTTCCCTGCGGACCGACGAAATTGCCAGCCTCGGTATCGCCATGGTGCCCGAAGGACGACGGGTGTTCGCAGACCTCACCGTCGAGGAAAACTTGGACATGGGAGCGTTCTTGATCGAAGATAACGCCGCCATCGCCCGCAAGAAGCAAGAGATGTACGAGTTCTTCCCCATCCTGGGCGCCCGTCGCAAACAAAAAACCCGCTCCCTCAGTGGAGGAGAGCAACAGATGATGGCCATCGCCAGGGCGTTGATGGGTTTCCCCAAACTTCTTTTGTTGGACGAACCCGGCTTGGGCTTGGCGCCGTTGATCATTCAGGACATTTTCGAGAAAATCGCCATCATCAACAAAGAGGAAGGAGTGACGGTGTTCCTGGTCGAGCAGAATGCGCGCATGGCGCTACGGGCTTCCAGCGAGGGGTACGTGATGGAGAACGGCAAGATCGTCTTATCCGATTCAAGCAACAGCCTGCTGGCCAATGAACGCGTGAAGGCCGCCTACTTGGGCGAATGAGCTGGAATATGGCGCGACTCTGCAGTACAATGGTGCTGCATTGAGGATGGTGTCCACACAATGGATGGAGGATCGAGATGATCATTGAGAGACGGATGACGCGGAACCCGGTGACCGCCACTCCCGATATGTCGGTAGCCGAAGCCTCCGCATTGATGAAGCGCGAAAAGGTCCACAGGCTTCCTGTCCTCGACAAGGACAAGAAACTAGTCGGCATCATCTCGGAGAAGGATATCCTGTATGCTTCTCCTTCTCCGGTAAGCTCGTTGTCTATTCATGAGATGGCCTATCTGCTGTCCCAGTTGACCGTCAAGAAGCTGATGACCCGCGATGTGGTGACCATCACCAAGGACACCACCGTCGAAGAAGCCGCCCGCCTTATGGTCGACCAGGATTTGTCGAGCCTGCCGGTGCTCGAGGATGGCAAGCTCATCGGCATCGTTTCGAAAAGCGACCTGTTCAAGATCCTGCTAGAGCTGTTCGGAGCCCGCCATTACGGTGTGCGCATGAGTTTCTTGGTGGAAGACAAGCCGGGAGCGATTGCTGAAATTTCCGGGGCTCTGTCGCAGCATGGCGTGGACATCATCGCTTTCGGCACGTTCATGGGCACCGACACCACCAACGCCATCTGCACGATCAAGATGCAGGGCATCTCGATGGCCAGCGCGGTGGAGATCGTCAAACCGTTCGTCATGCAGATACTGGATGTCCGCGAGGTTTGAATGGATTTCAAGGATATCTTGGAGCAGTGGGAGCAGTCCCCCGAAGGAAGAAAAGCGGTTGATGACAGCCGCTTTTCCCGTATCTTGAAGGAAAAAGAGGCCGGGTTGCGCTCCACATCCGAGCACAAGGGGCAGACTTCGGCTGCCGAACGCGCCTGGATGAAGAACCTTCCGTTCCAAGACTCGTTGGACCTGCATGGCCACACTTCGGAAGAGGCCGCCCTCCTCATCGAGCGCTTCATCAGCGATTCAATGGCCTCTGGATACCGCAAAGTCCTTATCGTGCACGGCAAAGGATTGCATTCACCCGATGGGAAAGGTGTATTGAAACAGGTAGTGCAACAGTGCTTGAAAAACTCAGCACATGTCCAATCCTACGGCAAAGCCGCACCGGCGGACGGGGGGAACGGGGCTGTCTGGGTGGTGTTGGCTCGGATGGCCGGATCGGGAAATCAGCGTTCCCGGTAAATGATGCGGCCGCGGGTGAGGTCGTAGGGGGAGAGGGCGACGCGCACCGAATCTCCAGGGACGATCCTGATGTAGTGCTTGCGCATTTTGCCCGACAAGTGGGCGAGTATCACGTGTCCGTTCTGGAGTTCGACACGGAACATGGTGTTGGGTAAGGCTTCTTTGACGATGCCTTCTACCTCGATTGCTTCTTCTTTGGCCACAAAACCTCCAAAACCCTCTGATCGCGGGACTTGGGAATTGTATGGGAAGGCAATTCTTTTGTCAACGCTCCGTTGGGACGGTTGACCGCCTGATGCCGACGCGCTACAGTTGCGCATCGGATGTTCGTTTGAGGAGGAATACCATGATCGCTGCAACCATCGCTGATTTGAAACGTTATAAAGGGCTTGGCCGCCATCTGGATGCTGCCATCGACTGGTTGCTTGCCGGGGGGTGGCAAGAACGAGCTGAAGACGGAAAGTTGGAAATAGATGGTTCCACTATCTTCGCGTTGTACCAGACCTATGAAACCAAGCGTCCCCACGAGGTTCGCTTTGAAACCCATCGTGATTACATCGACATCCAGATCTTGATCTCAGGGGAGGAAATCGTCCAAGTCCGCGATCGGACCGGTTTGGAAGTCGCCGTGCCTTATGTGACCGACATCGAGTTCCAACACGTCCCGCAAGACCCGCTTGCCCACGACTGCCTGCTCAAGCCGGGTACAGCACTGATCCTGTTTCCCGAGGATGCCCACCGACCTTGCCTGCGTAGGGGTAATGATCCCGTCAAGTGCCGCAAGTTGGTCATGAAAATCCATGTATGACGTCATGGTGACAAAAAGCCGCCGCTTCACGACGAAGGGCGGCTTTTCCATCTCTGCTGCGAATCAACCTTTGAGCAATGGTGCGAAAATGTTCCAGTATCCCATCACGAACACGACGAGCACGATGAACGGAAGGATCCAGGTGGTGTAGACGCGGGCCCAGGTGGGGAATTTCAGGCCTGTACCGGTATCGGCTTCGGCGATGAAGTTCTTCCAGCCCCATCCACGCTTGGAACAACAGAAGAAGACGAACACCAACGAACCGAGCGGCAGCAGGGTCGAGCTGACGATAAAATCCTCGAGGTCGAGCACTCCTGTTCCAGGGCCGAGCGGTTGGAAACCGGCCAGCACGTTGAAACCCAACACACACGGCATGGAAAGCACGATGACGGCCGCGATGTTGATGAACACTGCCTTGCGGCGCGACCACTTGTGCACATCCATCCAATAACTGACGATGTTCTCGAACACAGCGATGACGGTCGACAATGCAGCGAAGCTGAGGAACACGAAGAACAAAGCTCCCCACAGCCTCCCGCCAACCATCGAATTGAAGATGTTCGGCAAGGTGATGAAGATCAACGAGGGACCGGCGTCGGCATTCACCCCGAAGGCAAAGCTGGCCGGAAAGATGATCAGACCGCTCATGAGCGCGACTGCAGTATCCAAGGCGATGATGTTGACCGATTCGCCGGTGAGCGCGCGCTCCTTGCCGATGTAGCTGCCGAAGATCGCCATGCTGCCGATGCCCAGACTGAGGGTGAAGAACGCCTGCCCCATGGCGGCGTAGATGGCGTTCCACAAGCCGCCTTCGGCCAAACGGGAGAAGTCGGGCAACAGGTAGAATTTCAAACCTGCCGAGGCTCCCGGCAGACTGATCGATTTGATTGCCAACAGGATCATGACGAGGAACAAGATGGTCATCATGATCTTGGTGATCCGTTCAACCCCTTTTTGCAGCCCGATGACGCAGGTGCCCATGCCGAGGACCACCGTGAGGATCATCCAAAAAGTCATCTTGGCGGGATCACTGAGCAATGCCCCGAAATAGGAACCGACCCCAGCCGGATCCAGGGCGGAGAGTTTTCCGCCCGACATGGCGAAGAAGTAATGCAACAGCCACCCGCACACGGTGGTGTAGAACATCATGAGCACGTAGTTGCCCACGATGGCTAACGGCCCATACGCATGCCATTTCGTCCCTTTGGGCTCTAACGTCCTGAGGGCCAACCCGATGTTCTGTCGCGAAGCGCGGCCGACGGCGAATTCCATGACCATGATCGGAAGGCCGAAGATGACTAAGAATACTAAGTAGATCAGTACGAAGGCTGCTCCGCCGTACTTGCCCGTGATGAAGGGGAAACGCCATACGTTCCCCAGGCCGATGGCACATCCTGCCGAGAGCAGGATGAATCCGATGCGGCTTGCGAGCGTCTCACGCTCCTTGTGTTGTTCCATGATGCGGCTCCACTCTGTTGTTATTGGGTCTGTTCGAGACACTGGATGCCAGTGTACCCACAGCCTTCGTGGATTGCAAGCACGATATGAGGAAAATATTCAGAACGGCTAAGTCGTCCATGTTTCGTTTGGAGGTGCTTTCCTTGACAATGGAGGCCCAAGGAAGGCACAATGTCATAACGGTCGGCAAGCCGTGAAGGAGTGGTGGCGATGAGCGGTTCACATGTGCTTCGGGAGTATCTTCAGTCGGTCCCTGTCGACAAACTTGACAGCGGAATGGTGGCCTATGTGGCCGCGCTTGAGAAAATCTCACAGGTCGCCCCCTTTGTGGCAAGTCGGATCGTCAACGAGTTGGCCGACCAGCGCACCCACCTCAAACTCATCGCCAGCGAGAACTACAGCAGCCTTTCCTGCCAGTTGGCCATGGGCAACCTGCTGACGGACAAGTACGCCGAAGGGTATGCCTACCACCGCTTTTATGCCGGTTGCGACAATGTCGATGCCATAGAGGACTTGGCTGCCAGATTGGCTTGCCAGTTGTTCGGGGCCGAGCATGCCTATGTCCAACCCCACAGCGGCGCCGACGCCAACCTGTGCGCCTACTGGGCGATCCTGAACGCACGAGTACAGGTCCCAGATTTGGAAAAGCTTGGCATCACCAACCCGAGCGACCTGTCGCGCGAGCAGTGGGATGCCGTTCGCGCCGCCTGCGGCAACCAGCGCTTGCTTGGTCTCGATTATTATTCGGGCGGGCACTTGACCCACGGTTACCGCCAGAATGTCTCGGCCCAGATGTTCGACGCCTATAGTTACACGGTCGATCGCACAACCGGTCTGCTCGATTACGACGCCATCGAGAAATTGGCGCACGAGATCAAGCCGTTGATCCTCTTGACCGGTTATAGCGCTTATCCACGGTTGATCGACTTCGAACGCCTGTCGAAGATAGCGGCTGCTGTCGGGGCCACCTTCATGGTCGACATGGCCCATTTCGCCGGCTTGGTGGCCGGAAAGGCCATGACCGGACCCTATGATCCGGTCGCTTGGGCCGATGTGGTGACCACCACCACCCACAAGACTCTGCGCGGGCCCCGTGGCGGCATGGTGTTGTGCAAGAACGCCTATGCCGAGGCGGTTGACAAGGGCTGTCCGTTGGTAATCGGCGGCCCGTTGCCACACATGCTTGCCGCCAAAGCGGTCGCGTTCACCGAGGCGTTAGCACCCTCGTTCTCCGGTTATGCCCAAGCAGTGGTGGCCAATTCACGCGCATTGGCCAAAGCCTGCATGGCCGCAGGGATTCCCGTGGCCACCGGCGGCACCGACAACCACCTGATGTTGTTGGATGTCCGTTCGTTCGGCCTCAACGGCCGTCAAGCCGAGACCGCTTTACGCGATTGTGGCGTTACGTTGAACCGAAATGCCTTGCCGTTCGATCCCAACGGGCCGTGGTACACCAGTGGCCTGCGCATCGGTACACCGGCGGTGACGACATTGGGCATGGGTGAAGCCGAGATGTCGGAGATTGCAGCCGTCATCAAGTTCGTGCTTGAAAACACCCGGCCCGCGCTGATCACTAAAGGCGAGAAAGCCGGGCAGGTCAGCAAGGCCAAGGCCGTCACTGATGCCGATGCCGCCATGCAAGCGCGCCTGCGGGTGCAGCGATTGCTCGAGCGGTTCGTGCTGTATCCCGAATTGGATCTCGCTTTCCTCACACGCAATTTCCCGTTGGCCGACGGTTGACGGCCGGAACGGGTTCGATCACACAAAAAGGAGTGCAACAGATGGGAAGGATTCCAACCGATCTACGGTATTCGAAAGATCATGAATGGGTGCGCATCGAGGACGGTTTGGCAGTGGTGGGGATCACTGATTATGCTCAGGATTCGTTAGGGGAGATTGTGTTTGTCGAGCTTCCTCCGCTAGAGGAGTCCTACGAAGCAGATGAGGAGATCGCCAACATCGAGTCGGTCAAGGCGGCTTCCGCCATTTTCAATCCCATCGCCGGAACGGTGGCGCAGGTGAATGAACAGCTTGACGGATCCCCCGAGTTGGTGAACAAGGATTGTTACAGCAACTTCCTCTATAAATTGTCAGGTTTCAATCCAGGCGATCTCGAAGGACTGCTGGATGCCGATTCCTATGCGGCCTTCCTGAAAACGCTTGCATAAGGATTTTTTGAATCACTGTTGACATATGTTGAAGACCTCTGTATTTTGAAGTGGTTATAATTACACTACCGAATACAGAGGTCATCCATGAAAAAATCACTTGTTGCAGCATTGTTTTTTGCGCTTGTATCCGTAACGTTATCGGCAGCCGTGAGCTTTTCTCCGTTTATCGAGACCGAGCAAGGTTTTGTTGCTGTTTTACACCACACCTATCAAAACGGTGTAAGCCAAGCTTCTCCTGGATCTGATTTTGATTTCAGGAACCAAGGGGGGCAAGAGATACTGTTCCCCTTCGAACGTTATGCCGTAGGCGCTGTCGTTGGATCGGCCCACCGGGCTTGGCTCACCTACCAACCATTGCGGCTTGAGACCGACGTGAAGTTTCGCGACGATGTCACCGTCGGTGGCATCTTGTTTACTGACGGAACCGCTATGGATTTGACCTATAGCTTCCCGTTCTATCGTGTCACCTATACCTATGACATACTCTCAAAGCATGCCAACGCCGATTTGGGTTTTGGCTTGGCCGTTCAGATCCGCAATGCATCGATCGTCTTCAGCAAGGCTGACGGAACCGACACCTATGTGTCGCAGAATGTTGGCATCGTGCCGGCTTTGGCAATTTATTCACGCTACGAGTTCCCGTTCGGCTTGGTCTTGTCGGCCGACATCGCCGGAACCTACGCGACCTCGCAATGGTTCAACGGAGCCGACTTCGAGTTCGAAGGATCGATCCTGGACGCTTCGCTGCGGATGGGGTACTTGGTGCAAGACCACTTGGAGTTGTTCGGCAACTTGAGGTTCTTCGGCGGCACGGCCAAAGGCTCGAGCGAATACGCTGTCGACGCCTGGACGGAGCCGACCACCCGTTACACCAAGAACAACATCGCCGCCTTGACGGTCTCTGTCGGCGTCAAGAAGGCTTGGTAAGGATTGTCAGCTTCCATCAAACGATTTACACTGGATCATAGCTGTCTTCATCACGTTCAGAGGAGGCCCCATGATCCCGTATGTGCCCCATACCGATGCCGACCGCTTGCGCATGTTGCAAGCGATCGGTGTCGCTTCGATAGACGACTTGTTCAAGGATATTCCCGATGCAGTCAGACCTTCTCCCGGACTGTTTGAACAAGATGGATTGAGCGAGCAGGAAGCCATTGACCGTCTCAAGACTCTGTCGGGCTTGAACCGGACAATGACCTGCTTTTTGGGAATGGGCTCGTACGACCGGCTCATTCCCGCTGCCGTCACAGCGTTGTCCTCGTTACCAGCGTTTGTGACAGCGTACACACCCTACCAACCCGAAATCTCGCAAGGATTATTGCAGGCCATCTTTGAATTCCAAAGCATGGTGTGCGAGCTGACCGGCATGGATGTCTCCAACGCCTCGCTGTACGATGGGTGGTCGGCAGCAGCCGAAGCTGCCGCGATCATGCTGGCTTCCAAACGGAAAAGCAACCGCGTCTTGGTCTCCGACACCGTCCATCCCTATATGGTGCGCGTCCTCGAGACATGGGCGGCCGGGACCGACTTCACTGTTGCGAAGGTGAAGACGAAAGACGGCTCTCTGGCGCTGGCTGACATCGAGAACTTGCTGGATGAGCGAACAGCCGGCTTGATCGTGCAAAATCCGAACCGCTTTGGTGTCGTCGAGGATTACACCGGCTTGGCCGACATGGTGCACGCCCATGGGGCGCAACTGGCTGTCAGCAGCGATCCGGTGGCGTTGGCTTTGTATCGTTCGCAAGCCGAATGGGGAGCCGACATCGCCTTCGGGGACACCCAGCCGCTTGGTTTGCCCATGGCGTTCGGCGGTCCTTCATGCGGTTACCTGGCCGTGCGCAAGGAGGCGATGCGCAAGATGCCTGGCCGTATCGTCGGCCAAACTGTGGACAACCGGGGCAACCGGGCTTTCGTATTGACCCTCCAAGCACGCGAGCAACACATCAAGCGGGAGCGGGCTACCAGCAACATCTGTTCCAACCAAGCCCTCGCTGCCCTCACCACCACCATCCATCTCAGCTTGGTTGGGTGGGACGGATTGGTACAGGCGGCCAACCAGAGTGTTTCCAAAGCCCATTGGTTGGCCGAACGCTTGGCCGAGCTGCCTGGTGTGAAGCTGGCTTGGGACAGGCCGTTCTGGTGTGAGTTCACCCTGCGCTTCGATTCGGCAACCCTTATGGAACGTATGCTCTGTGCTTTGAAAGAGGCCGGCATCCTCGGTGGTGTGCGCATGGCAGCCGTCAGTGGACAGGACGAGGAGGCGGCCCTGCTCACCATCGCCGTCACCGAAAAGCGCACCCAAACCGAACTCGAATCGTATGAACGGATTGCGAGGAGGACCTTGGCATGACTGAACCTTTGATTTTCGACTTGTCCAGACCCGGGCGCCGCGCCTATGAGTATCCTCCCTGCCAGCTTGCCGCCATCGCGGTACCTTCCCACCTTGCCCGCCACAGTCGGGCCGCCCTGCCCGAAACCGGTGAGCTCGTGACGGTCCGCCACTTTTCCCGGCTCTCCGAGATGACCTTCGGTGTCGATTACGGCATGTACCCGTTGGGTTCGTGCACGATGAAGTACAATCCCAAGGTCAATGAAGTGACGGCGGCTTTGGAAGGTTTCACAGCCATCCATCCATTACAGGATGAGGACACCGTCCAAGGAGCCCTCGAACTCATGCACGACCTCTTGGCCAAGCTGTCGACCGTCACCGGGATGGCTTGGGGGAGCCTGCAGCCGTCTGCCGGCGCCCACGGCGAGTACACCGGGCTCAAGATCATCCGTGCCTACCACATGGCCAATGGTGGGCGGAACCGTAACAAAGTGATCGTGCCGGTCTCCGCCCACGGCACCAATCCCGCCTCGGCGGCCCTCAATGGTTTCTCCATCGCCGAAGTGGCCACCGATGAGCGTGGTTTGGTGGACCTTGAGTCGCTCAAGCCTTTGCTGGACGACAGCGTCGCCGCCATCATGCTGACCAATCCCAACACATTGGGCTTGTTCGAAGCCGACATCGTCAAGATCGCCGATGCCGTGCACTCAGTGGGTGGGTTGTTGTATTACGACGGGGCCAACCTCAATGCGGTCATGGGCATGGTTCGTCCGGGGGACATGGGTTTCGATGTCGTTCACCTCAACCTCCATAAAACCTTCTCCACACCGCACGGTGGCGGTGGTCCAGGTGCCGGTCCGGTTCTTGTTGCACCCCACCTTGTGCCGTACTTGCCGCATCCCGACATCAGTCATGATGAAACGGGCTATGCTTTCACATGGGACTCCGATGCTGCTATCGGCAAAGTAGCTGGTTTTTGGGGCAACTTCTTGGTGCTGGTGCGGGCCTATACCTACATCGTGCGCATGGGCCTCAACGGCTTGCGCGAGGCATCGCGGCAGGCCGTGCTCAACGCCAATTACCTGTTGGCACAACTGAAGCCGTTGTTCGACCATCCTTACGGCACCACCTGCATGCACGAGTTTGTCCTTTCGGCCCAGTCGTTGAAGGAGGGCACGGGCGTGACCGCCTTGGATTTAGCCAAAGGGTTGCTCGACCGCGCCTACCACCCACCGACAATCTATTTCCCGTTGATCGTGCACGAAGCGATGATGTTTGAACCAACCGAGTCCGAATCGGTCGAGGATTTGGATCAGCTGGTACAGGTTGTGGAAGATCTGGTAGCCTTGGCCCAGAGCGACCCCTCTGCCTTGAAGCGGGCTCCCGAACATACCGTCATTGGCAGGGTCGATGAGGTGATGGCGGCGAAATACCCGATCGTGCGTTCAGGTTCCCCACTGAATTGATGCAAGGAGTGTCCTGATGGAAACAAGGCGCACCGATGTGGTCGTGATCGGTTCCGGGTTGGGCTCGTTATCTGCTGCGGCCTTGCTTGCCAAACGGAAACTGTCGGTTACTGTGGTTGAACAGCATTATCAACCGGGAGGGTCGTGCGGCGCTTTCAGGCGCGAAGGACGGACCTTCGACCAAGGGACGGCGATGTTCTTCGGATTCGGCGAGAAGGGCTTCAATCCCCACCGTTTCGTGATGAACGAGCTGGCCGAACCGATTGCCGTCATCAAACACCCTCAGCTCTATCGTTTGAACTACGCCAAAACGCCCATCATGTTCCACAGCGACATCGAGGCCTACCTGCAGGTGCTCGGTGGCTTGTTTCCCGAGGATATTGCAGGAATCAGGGCCTTCTACGCCTTCATCGGCGATTTGTACGAGCATGTGATCGCTCCCGATCCGGTGTGCGTGGCCCCTTCGGAAATTTCCCCCACAGCAGGCCTGAAACGGCTGATGCGCCATCCGATACGCAATATCAAGTTGCTACGGCTCATGGATACAAGCGCAGGCGATCTGATGCGGCGCTTCGTGACATCGGAGCGGGTTTTCGGATTCTTCAACAAACTCACCTCCACCTATTGCTACACGACCTTGGACGAGACTCCTTCGATCCTCGCAATCGTGATGTTCATGGAAAACCACACCGGCGGTAGCTATTACCCGGTGGGTAGCTCGCAGCAACTACCGGGAAAATTGGAGAAGTCGATCGAAGCCAACGGCGGCACGTTGTTGTACGGGCACCGGGCGGTCGAGTTGGTGTTCAAGGAGGGCAAACCAGCTGGAGTGCGATGCCTCTCGGATGCAGGCGATGTGGTCATTGAAGCCGACGAGGTCGTCTACGGGGGTACGTTGTCAAACATGCACAACCACCTCATCCCGCCAGCGTTCCGCAATCCGGCAGAGGTGGAGAAGGTCAACGCCTTGGCGATGACCTATCCGAGTGTGGTCCTTTATGCGATTGTCGATGCCAGTGCGCTTCCCGAGGGAACACTGCCCATCGAGATGATGGCCGACAATCCCCAAGCCTTGGATGAGAAAGAGGTCACCATGTATGCCTTCTCGTTGGCCGACCGTTCGCTGTGCCACCCCGACGAGCATGTGGTGATCGCCATCGGGCCTTCGATGCGGTCGTGGCCGAAGCCGGACGCTCCCGATTATCATGGCAATGACTACACCGAGTGGAAGAAACAGGAACGGGACCGCCTGGTTGCCGTGCTCGATTCCCATTACCCGGGTTTTGCCAAAGCCGTACGCCATGCCGAGGTGGCCACTCCGAGCACCATCGAGCGCTATGTCATGAAAGAACGCGGGTGTGTGGCCGGTCCCAAACAGATGATGGCTCAGCACCTGTTGCACCGCCAGCATGCAGTCGGACAATGGCCGTCATTGTTTTATTGCGGAGAAGGGACGACAATGGGGACCGGTAGTCCCGCAGTGACCATCAGCGGCATCGGCGCCGCCAACATGGTGCTTCGAAAACGCGGCTTGCCAGAATTCGATTATGATCCGAAGACCCCCAATGTGGTGCGTGTACTCGATGCTCACGCAGCCGAAGTGCGCTTCAGCGGCACACGCGTCCTGCCGGCCTTGAACATGATCGAGGGGGAGGATGAAATCGCGTTGCACGATGCCGCCAGCGCTTGCCAATGGTGTGACCCGGCTGCTTGCATCCATGCCTGCCCGCATGCCATCGACATCCGCGGCATCATGCGGCGTCTTGAATGCGGCAACAGCGCCGGTGCGGCACATATCCTCAAGGGATATGTCGACGCTCACAGCCATGCGTTGGTCTGCCAATCGTGTGCTGCCCCCTGTGCCGACGCCTGCTTGCGCAAGATCTTCGACCATGAGGCGGTTGCTATCCGCGACACCTTGCTGAAAGTGTCCAGACGGTGATTCACGGGGCGCTTGGTGAATCCATCAGACCGACGAAGAGCACGAGTTTGGTGACACTGTCCACGATGCCGTAGAGGAACGGCCGGTCGAAGGTGATGTGTTTGACCTGCCGGGGAGCCACGGCCGTGGCCTTCATCGTCACCGCTGTCGCAGCGGCAGCCTCGGTGCCTGCCTCATCGACTTGGATGAAGGTCTTGTGCTTGACCTCGCTGATGAACATGTCCTTGGTCCCGGCCGCGCTCATGCCAGAAAAGTCGGCCAGGGAGGCTTGGAAGGGCGTCTTCATCCCCATGGCGGCCAAATCGTCTACCAAGCTGTCCTCATACTCCGCGGTAAAGGTGGGCAGGGAGAGTTCCACTTCGCTGGCGCCGATGGTCTGGGGGTCGGCGAGCAGTGCGAACAACGAACGGCCGTCCACGGTCTCAAGCCATTCGCGCAGTCTTAGACCGGCATCGGGCAATGTGGCGAAAAACCAGAAATGTCGGTCTTTATAGGGTATCATGACCGTTTGGGCCTGGTGTCGCTCCGTCCACGTCAACCAGCGCGAGCTACGCATGAAGGGAGTGGGGATGTCGCCTGTCACAGCATGGAACGTTTCCTCACGGGTGCGCTTGACTTCAAACGGATCTTCCCAAACCGATTTGAAATAACTCGCGTTCACCAACACCATCAGCATATCGGCCGAGGTCCGCTCGATGATGCTCGTGATCTTGTCCCTGGTTTCCTTGGCAACCCAATCATTGATGGTGGCGGCAGCTTTCGGATGGTTGAAGTCGAGGCCATTGGCGGTTGCCGAGTAGTAGTCGGCATTAGCTTGCAAGAAAGCCTTCGCCACCTGATAATCCTGCTGGAACCAGATTGAGTTGGCGATGCTCAGGACGGTCTCCTTGCCAGCGGTCTTCAGCTGTTTGAGCCATGCTGCCGCGCTGCGGTCGACCGCCTCCAGCGAGGCGCCATCGCTGAGTACCTGAAGCATCTCCTGTTTTGTCTCGTTGCGGGCTCCGTTGGCGGTCATCGCCAAAGCCAGATAGACTGAGATGGGAGACACCATGACATTTTGTGCAACCGTCTTGCCGGCATGGCGCACCAGGTCATGCGAGAAGCGGTAGTATCCTTCGATCACGTCACGATCGGTCTGGGAGGAAACCGGAACATCCGAAGAGGGGCGGATCGAACGCATCAAATCCTCCGATTTCCGCTCGCTCAAGGCGGCGGAAAAACACAGGCTTCCGATGAACACGCACACGATCATCAGAAGCATGGCTTTGTGCATGGTTTTCATGCTTCGAGCATAGCACGGCGATAAGGTGGCTTCAACGAATTCCAATTGTCAAGCGGATGCTTCGATAGTATCCTGTGGGCATGAGCAGCATATTGATCAGAGACGGGTTGTTGGTCGAATCGGACCGTTCATGGCATGCCGACCTGTTGGTCGTGGATGAAAAAATAGAGCGCGTCGCTTTTTCCATCAAGGAAAGCGAGGTCCCGGCCGGTACCGACATCATCAGGGCTGAAGGATTGTGCGTGCTACCCGGCTTGATAGACGCCCATACCCACTACCATCTTGTTTCACGCGGGACCGTCACTGCCGACGGCTTCCCCCAAGGCAGCAAGTTGTCCGCATTCGGTGGAGTCACCACCGTGATCGACTTTGCCGACCACGACAAGGGCAAACCCTTGGCTGAAGCTGCCCGCGAGCGTATCATGGCCATGTCGGAAGGGATGGCGATCGATTTCAGCTTGCATCAGGGCGTGTACGGCATTCCCGAGCACCTTGAAGAAGAGCTGGCCGCCCTGAAGGCCCTGGGAGTCGGTGCAATCAAGATTTTCACGACCTACAAGAATGTTGGATATTTGATCGAGACGGACAGACTCAGAGGTCTGTTCCAAGCTTGCAAAGAGCTCAAGTTGCTCGTCTGCGCCCATTGCGAGGACGATGAGTTGCTTGAGCTCACCGCTGCCAACCACACGGGCTCTTACACAGCGGCAGACCATGCCGGATTGCGTCCGGCCGAGGCCGAGTACCGGGCCATCAAGCAGCTGGGCTCGTTGGCCGCTGAAGTCGGCATCCCCCTCTACGTCGTCCACATCTCATCGGCACGGGGAATGGAGGCGGTGCGCGAACTGCGCTCTATTGGTGTGACGATAGTGGCCGAGACCACTAGCCATTACCTCTTGTTGGATAAACAACACCTGCAAGGTCCGCTTGGCCCGTTGTATGTGATGACCCCCCCGTTGCGGGAGCGCAAAGACAACCTGGCTTTGCAGGATGCCTTGGTCGCCCGCGAGATCAACGTGGTGGCGACAGACCATTGTGCCTTCACAAAGCAGCAGAAGTTATCGTCGCAGGATTGCCGAAGCATCTATCCGGGCATTGCTGGAACCGAGGAGATGCTCGCCCTCATCCATACCTTTTCCGTTGCTTCTGGACGGATGTCGTTGTCGCAAATGGTCCGCCTGTTGTCCACCGGGCCTGCTCGGGCTTTCGGTTTGTATCCCCGCAAGGGCTCGTTGAAGGTCGGTTCCGATGCCGACCTGGTGTTGTTCGATCCCGAAGCGGTCTGGACGATCGAGAGTTCCGCCATGCACAGCGCAGCCGGATACAGCGCCTACGAAGGTTTCAAAGTGGCTGGGAAAGCGGTCATGACCTACCTACGGGGGCGGTTGTTGATGGGAGACGGCATTTATTTGGGCAAACCGGGTGAGGGTAGGTTCGTGCCGATGGGAACTTCCACCGCCTACATGTAAATCCCAGACTCAGCGCACCGTGGGGGCGTACAACAAGCCAACCACCCATTCGACGAGGCACTCGGGCAAGAACCGCTTGATGAAGAGCAACAGCTTGTATTGCAGGTCGACCGCTATGCGGATCGGTGGACGCTTTCGTGTGGTCATGCGTACGATGACGCGGGCGGTTTTCTCAGGGGGTGCCCCATTGGTCTCATCGTGTTCCATTTTCGCAATGGATGCACGCGCTTGCACGGTATAGGGAGACCCTGGCGGGATACAGGTGGAACGGCGTTTCGTGAAAGCGGTGCGGGTGTCGCCCGGTTCGACGGCGACCGCTTTGATTCCGAACGGTTTGCCCTCTATCCTCAAAGCTTCCACATAAGCTTCGAGGGCGTATTTGGAAGAGCTGTAGTGGCTTTGGAAGGGAATGCTGATGCGTCCGGCCACCGATGTGGTGACGATTACCAGCGACGGTCCCCGTTGGCGCATGCGGGCCAACATGTGGCGGTTCACTTGCAACACCCCCACATAATTGGTCTGCATCTGCAGCATGACATCCTCGACCGGGGTGTCTTCGGCCGCTCCTGCGATACCCATGCCTGCGCAATGGACGGCGATGCCGATTCCGTCGCCGGTCAAGCGTACAGCTTCATCCCACATCGCTCCAACGGCATGCGCCACCGAATCTTCATCGGTGACGTCCATTGCGTGCATGCGCACCGCGCCATCGACAGGCTGGCCTGAGCGCGAGGTCCCCCACACCCGATACCCCTTCTGTGCCAACATGACGGCAGAGGCGAGTCCAATGCCTGAACTCGCCCCTGTGACCATTACATTGGTGCCGTAAGGAAAACGCATCGCTTATTTCTTCTTGAGCAGGTCCCGGATCTCGGTGAGCAAGACCACGTCGGCTGGAACAACGGGAGCAGGGGCGGGTTTTGCAGCGGCTTCAGCCTTGGCCTTGTCAGCTTCGGCCTTGTCGCGCAGTTCCTTGAACTTGTTGAACGTGCGCACGATCATGAACACCACGAAGGCGATGATCAGGAAATCAACGATTTTCTGGATGAAGTTTCCATAGGTCAAAGCCAGCTCGGCGCTGTCGAGCGTCGCCTTCCTGATGACAATCCGCAAGTCGGTGAAGTTCACTCCCCCCAACACCCAGCCGACGAACGGCATGATGATGTCTTTGACCAACGAGTTGACGATTGCCGTGAACGCAGTGCCAATGATGATACCGACAGCCAGGTCCAGAACGCTGCCACGCGAGATGAAAGTCTTGAATTCTTGGATGATATCGGTCTTCTTTGCCATTGCCGTGCCTCCTCAGCGCTGATGGCCATCATAGCATGTAACAGTGCAGCCTTCCAGATGCTTACCCCAGATTCTGCTATGAATCCAATTCTAAAGCTCAGCGGTTGGCAATGACAGTGAATTCAGCTTCGATTTTTTCACTCGGGTGCTTGTCCAACAAGCTGGCCGTGACGATACACACACACGAGAACGCGAAAGCCGGCAACAACTCGTAGATGCCCCACAATCCACCTAACGGAGCGATGAGGTTCTTCCAGGCCAACACGCCCATGAAGCCCCCCACCATGCCGGCTATGGCTCCGTTGAGGGTGGTGCGCTTCCAAAACAGCGAGAAAAGCATCAACGGTCCAAAGGCCGCCCCGAAACCAGCCCATGCATAAGAGACGATTCCGAAGATCGACGAATTCGGATTGCTGGCCAAGAAAGCGGCGATGACGGCCACCACGATGATGGTGAGGCGTGAGACCCACATGACCTGTTTCTCGCTGGCGTTCTTGCTCAACAGGCCCTTGAAGAAATTCTGGGAGATGGCCGAAGAGGTGATGAGCAGCTGTGAATCCGAGGTGCTCATCGTAGCCGCCAAGATGCCGGAGAGGATGATGCCCACCACGATGGTGAGAATGCCGGCATTCTTCCCGATCAGTTGGGCCATGACGATGAAGACAGTCTCGCTGGTGGAAGCGAGGGCGTCAGCTGGCGCTCCCTGAAGGAGTGAGGGGACCGCGGCTGTCCCGACGGCACCGATGAGCACGGCGGCCGCCAAGGAGATGACCACCCACACCATGGCGATCGAGCGCGAACGTTTGAGTTCCTTTGCATCGCGGATGGCCATGAAACGCAACAGAACATGGGGCATGCCGAAATACCCCAAGCCCCATGCCATCGAAGAGGCGATTTCCAACAACGATACCGGCACGGCTTGGCCGGTGAGCCGATTGTGGCTGGCAAACAGGCTGGCAAAGCCATCCATCGAACCGACCGTCGAAGCGACATTGGCCATCCCGCCGGCTTCCAAGAAGCCGGCGATCAGGATGACGATCAACGAGAAGAACATCAGCGTGCCTTGCATGAAATCGGTTGTGCTTTCGGCCAGGAACCCGCCCACGATGGTGTAGACCACCACCACGATGGCACCCACGATCATCATCAGCGTGTAATCGAAGCCGAACAAGGTGTTGAAGAGCTTGCCGAGTGCTGCGAAACCGCTGGAAGTGTAGATGATGAAGAAAAAGAAAATGATGAGAGCCGACAGGGTCATGAGAATCCGTTTGCCGTCATGGAAACGGTTGGAGAAGAAGTCGGGTATCGTGATGGAATTGCCGGCCAAATGACTGTAATTCCTCAAGCGAACCGCCACGAATTTCCAGTTGAACCACGTCCCCACCGCCAAGCCGATGGCAGTCCAACCCGCACTGGCGTACCCAGTCAGATAGGCCAGCCCGGGCAAGCCCATCAAGAGCCAACTGCTCATGTCGGAGGCTTCGGCGCTCATGGCGGTGACCCAGGGACCGAGTGAACGGCCGCCGAGAAAGAATTCCTCGCTGTTCTTGTTCCGTTTGCTATAGACGAGGCCGACGATCACGACCAAAGCCATGTAGCCCGCCATGCCCACGAATGCCAAGGTCCGTTGGGCGGAAGTCAGAATCTGTTGATCCATGATGGATGTCCCCCGATACACATGATGTGGAGATTCTAATCACATTCATTGGACGATACAACCTTAAATTTGCATAATTATACGGAAAATCATACATATCCATGCAACTAGTGGATTGATTTCACGAACTGAAGAGACCTTTACAAGCTTCGGACGGGTCCGCTATCATGGGGGGTGCAATTCATCGGCACGCTGCGGGCGCAACGCAAGCGGTTGGCGTGCACATTACGATCGAGCGGGTCGTCGACCCGTGGGGAAGGCCAGCGACATGCACATCTTGGTTTTGCACGCCATCGGAGCCGCTGGTGGTTTGACCGCCCGTAAATTGAAGTTGCCCGCTGGTGCTTTGATCGGCTCGATGCTGGCGGTTGCCATCGTGAACGCAGTCGCGGGAGTGGGCTCCGAGTACCCCATCAATGTGCGGATCGCCATGCAAATATGTTCCGGCCTCATCATTGGCAGCCGTTTGGACCGCCACAGCATCCGCGAATTGAAGAGCATGGTGGTTCCCGCCATTCTGTTAGTGGTCATCCTGCTCGGATTGACAGTGTTGTTCGCATTGATGATCTCATGGACCACCACGGTGACCTTCGTGACGGCCTTGTTTGCTGTGGCACCGGGAGGATTGACCGACCTGGCCATCGTTGCGGCCGACTTTGGCGCCGATGTCCAGCAGGTCGCCCTGTTGCAACTGGTCCGTTTCGTGTTCGTTGTATCGGTGTTCCCACCCTTGATGAGGCGACTCTACCGCAAAGAATGTGAAGGTGCGCCTGCGCAGGGGCCCCAGATCCTCCCGGCACACGATGCGGCTGTTCAATCGAGAACCCGCAGCTTGCTGTTGCTGGCCCTCTTTTTGGCTCTCGCAACTGCCGGCAGCTTGGCGTTCCGCCACCTCGGGATTCCCGCCGGGACTTTGTTGGGGGCGATCGTGGCCGTTGTGATGGTCAATCTGGTTTGGAAGCAGGTGACCTATCCCAGACTGATGCGCCTGATCGTGCAGCTGGCGGCCGGCACCTACATCGGATACCGCTTCGGCAGGGATACGATCGCCAACATCCCCGCCTTGGCCGTCCCCATGGTGTTCGTCATCGTGGAAGTATTCGTGATGGCTTTTGTGGGATCGTTCATCATCCACTTTACCTGTCGGGTCAGCCCGCCGACGGCCATGTTCTCATGTACTCCGGGCGGCATCACCGAGATGAGCCTGATTGCCGAGGAGATGGGGTTGGACGTTTCGAAGATCGTGGTGATGCACACGGTACGGGTGCTCGCCACCATCGGTTTGGTGCCGTTGTTGGTCACTTGGTTCAGCTGACAGGAAATCCCACCTCTTTCTCATGGTCGGGCAATTGGTGTATACTGCCGTAGCATCGCCATATCACGACTGCAGAGGGGGCTGGAGATGGAAAACAAGAAGATGCGGATCCTGACCGGGGACCGCACGACCGGACGGCTGCATTTGGGCCATTACGTTGGGAGCCTGAAAAACCGGGTCGCCCTGCAGGACACCTATGATACTTTCATCCTGTTGGCCGACATCCAGGCCTTGACCACCCATTTTGAGAATCCAAAGCTGATCCATACCAGTATTTTCGATGTGACGATCGACAACCTCTCAGTCGGGCTGGACCCATCCAAGGTCACCATCGTCCAACAGAGTGCCGTCAAGGCAATCGCCGAGATGACCGTCTTCTACTCCATGCTGGTCAGTGTGAATGCCCTTCGCCACAACCCGACCATCAAGACCGAGGCCAAGCAATACGGGTACAGCGAGTTGACCTATGGATTTTTGGGCTATCCCGTCAGTCAAGCGGCCGACATCACCTTCTGCAACGCCGACCTCGTTCCGGTAGGCGAGGACCAGTTGCCCCATATCGAGCTTTCCCGCAAGATCGTACGCAAGTTCAACGAGATGTACGGTACGTCAATAGTGGAACCACAGGCCAAACTCAGCGATGTGCCGCGCTTGGCCGGACTCGATGGAAATGCCAAGATGGGAAAAAGCTTGGGCAATGCCATCTACTTGTCCGATTCGGCCGACGAGGTGGCCAAGAAGGTCCGCATGGCCGTGACCGACCCCGCCCGCATCACTGTGTCGATTCCCGGCAACCCCGACATCTGCAATGTCGCCAAATACCATAAGATTTTCACCCCCGACCGCTACGACGACATCTGTAGCCAGTGCCGGGCGGCCACGATCGGTTGCGTGGCCTGTAAAAAGATCCTTATTTCCTCGCTCAACACACTGCTCGAGCCGATGCGCGAGCGGCGCGCCTACTACGAGGCCCATATGGACGAGGTGAAGGACATCATCACGAGCGGCAGCCGCAAGGCCAACGAGGTCGGTGATGCCCAGGTGGCCATGATGCGCGAGGCGATGCATATCGCCATCTGACTCAGCGCCGGATCATGATTGCGGCCGTCACGGCCACGCCGGCAGCGGCTGTGAGCCACAGCACTGTGATGCCTTGTTCTCCCTTGAGGGCGGTCACCGATCCGATTGCCGATGACAGCATCCCCCCGGCTTGGAACACGAACGACAAGATCGACAGTACCGAGGCCCTGACGGCACTTTGGATACGGCTGTTGGCTATGACTCCCTCGGCGATGTTCGCCATGCCCAATGCGAGATAGACCAACGGATACAGGACGATGAACGGTACGCTCAGGAAGGTCATGGCCAGCACTGCCATTGCACTTGCCAAGGCCATGCGCAACACGATGTAGACGCCGATGGTGGCATGGTGCTTGCGGATGAGCAATGAACCGGCCAGCGAGTTGCCAGCCAACGCCGCCGCAAAGCCACTGAACGAAAGGATGCCAAGCAGGAACAACGGATCGGACCCTTGTGTAATGGAAAAGAAACGGGGTTGCCAGTATTTCTCCAACGAGCCCAGCAGGAGTCCGGTGGCTGCCGTGCACAGGGTGAGTTGCATCAACACCCGGTCGGTAGTGATGAACCGGAAGACCGCTTTCACCGATTGCATGGCGCGGTCGGGCGCAGGTTGACTCGGCTCGCTCATCCACACGATCACGAAGACGGCGACACACAGTTTTCCTGTTGCGCTCACTGCCAATTGAATGTCGTAGGGACCGAACCAGGCCGGCAGGATGGCGGCGGGTAGGGCGGTGAGGGCACCTCCGATCAGCGAACCGGCTGAAAATCCAATGGTCTGCCACATGGAGAACAGCTTGGTGATGCGGGGCAACCCCCTTTGCTCATCCAATGCGACGTACCAATCGATGTAGAGGGCTTCCAAGGCACCGGAAGACAACGCCCTAGCCACGCCCATCGCGGACAATGCCGGCACGATGCGCCCGAGTCCACCTCCACCGATGAGGATGAAGTTGCCGATGGCCGAAAGAACAGCAGAGGCTATGAAACAAACCTTGCGCCCGTAGCGGTCGCTGATGAATCCGCTTGGGATTTCACACACGACCACGACCAAGCCGTAAGCGCCCAAGGCGAGAGCCAACGAACTCAGGTCCAAGCCCTTGTCCAGAAGCATCAAGCTCATCACAGGCAGGTTTATGCCCGAGAAGAGGGCGAATGCCACAGCAATCGCCCCGTAACGCAGGGTCTGCATGTCCTTGGATGTCTTCATCTCTGCTGTTCCTCGATACATGGAAGTGAACGATGGAACATCATGGAGAAGTCCCAAGCGACACTGGTCTCACTGGTATGTGAGTGGGTGTCGAGGAACGTGCGCACCATTGAGTAAAATTCCCATGCCGCTTCGGGCTCAAGGTGGATGACCGAACCAAGCATGTCACCTTTGAATTCCACTCCCTCGTTTGGTGACGGAGGGGTTGACCTGAGCCAGCGGAAAAAATCGGCGGCTTGTTGGTTGACCAACGCCATCAAAATTGCCTCGCGCTCTTCCTTGAAGGCATCATCGGCAGGATTGCCGATCGAGACATCGACATCGTTGGCTTTATAAAAACGCGCCTGGATTCCGTTGATGCTATCGATGCGGTCCAACTCCACCAGCCCGATCGATGCCAGCTGCAACAGGTGGTGGCGCGCTGAAGAGGGCGACAGGTTCAAACGGTCGGCCAAGGCTTTGGCGGTCATGGCGCGGCCGTTGCGGCGCAACTCCTTAAGGATGTCCTGACGGTTGCGCGACAGGTAGACGTCGAGATGGTGCTTGTCTGAAAGGACAATCAACGGTTTTCCCCTATGTTCAGTCATGGATGACCCTCCTACGTTACAAAGAATATAACGTAACAATGATTGTAACGCAAGAGATATTTCATATGTTGGTTGACAACCCTGTGAGCGGGTGATACAACCAACCCCAACCGGACTGTACCGGAGCGAGGCAACGACCATATGGAAAAGCCAAAAGTCATACAACAGGCGTTGATGCACACCATCCCGGTCATGATGGGATATGTCGTGCTCGGCATGGCGTTCGGGCTGGTCATGCATCAGAACGGTTTCCATTGGGTGTGGTCTGTCACGATGAGCATATTCGTGTTCGCCGGTTCACTGCAGTTCGTCTTGGCGGGATTGCTTGCCCAGGGAGCCTCGTTGGCAACCATCGCGCTGGCGACGTTGGCGGTCAACAGCCGGCACCTCTTTTACGGCCTGTCCTTCATCGATACCTTCAAACGCATGGGGTGGCGGCGTCCTTACATGATCTTCTCGCTGACCGATGAGACCTATGCCTTGTTGTGCGCGCTTCCCAAACACGATCTCGATCGACCTGCCATGGACGGCATGTTGGCCATTGCCGGTTTGGACCAGTCCTATTGGGTGCTGGGCACTCTGCTGGGTTCGGTGCTGGGCGGCTTGTTGCCGTTCGACTTGACCGGGGTCGATTTTGCCATGACCGCTTTGTTCACCGTGATCGTGGTCGATCAATGGCGCCAAAGGGCCAATCGGAAAAGTGCAGTCATCGGGATGGCTTGCGCAGTGAGTTCTTTGTGTGTGTTCGGTCCCGAAGATTTCCTGCTGCCTGCCTTGGTAGCGAGTTCGGTCGTGCTGGCCGCCTTGGGTGGACGCCCCGCCCAGGAGGCCTTGTGATGGAAAACACCTACCTCTTGCGGGCTGTCGTGATAGCTGCTGCCGTCACTATCGCGGTCCGTTCGGCCCCGTTCATAGTGTTCGGCAACCGCACCAAGGTGCCTACTTTGATACAATCGTTGGGCTCGGTGCTTCCCGCTGCCGTGATGGCCACCTTGTTGGTGTATTGCCTGCGCCATGTCGGGTCGGGGGAAGTCCATACCTGGATTGGATCGCTTATCGCCGTCGTCTTTACCGCCGCCATCCACCTATGGAGGCGCAACGTGTTGGCAAGTATCGTGGCCGGTACGGTGTTATACATGATTTTGACCCATTTTAACCTGGCGTGACAGTGTTTGGTACTTCCGGTATTTTTCTTGCGGCTCTCCAGGTGTGGATATATGATGCAGACGTCTGAAAGGAGAAGCTTGCCATGCCGAGGATCCCGCTTTCCGCTTATGGGTTCACATTCATCGAAAGCGACCACCTGCCTGAGGGTGTTGACGAATACTACCTGCGCGACAGCCAAATTGCCGCATGGGGTTGCACCTGGAGGAACCTTGCTCCCGCTGAAATCCTGCGCTTGGAACAGCAAGGGAATGTCTGCCCCGACTGGAGCCGCGTCTTGGTCGAGGATCCCTTCGATGTGTCTTTGATCAAGGACAATGCCTTTTACGGATTGGTGCGGATCGGTTCGATGGAACCGTACGTCGTCGGATACCACGACTTCCTCTTGCCGGAAGGCATCCGCGACAGCCACATCATCTCATGCGATATCGGCCGCCATTGCGCCATTCACCGCTGTGCCTATATGGCCCACTACATCATCGGCGAGGGGAGCATCCTCAGCGAGGTCGACGAACTGGATGCGACCAACCACTGCAAAGCCGGGGCAGGAGTGGTCATGGAGGGCGAGAGCGAGGATGTGCGCATTTGGCTCAGCGTCATGAACGAGGCCGAGGGGCGCTCGGTGCTTCCGTTCGAGGACCTGATCTGCGCCGATGCATGGTTGTGGGGCACCTATCGCGAGCACAAGCGCTTGATGGAACGGCTGGTTGAACTGACCGGCAAGACCAAGGACCTGCGCCGGGGACGCTATGGTGTCATCGGCGAGCACGCCGTGATCAAGACCTGCCGGGTCATCAAGGACGTGAACATCGGTCCGTATGCCTACATCAAGGGCGCCAACAAGTTGAAGAACCTCACGATCAAGTCGCAAGACGTCTCCCCATCGCAAATCGGCGAAGGGGTGGAGTTGGTCAACGGCATCATCGGGTATGGCTGCCATGTCTTCTACGGAGTCAAGGCGGTCCGGTTCGTGATGGGCAACAACAGCAACCTCAAATACGGGGCGCGCCTGTTGAACTCGGTCCTGGGGGACAACTCGACGATCTCGTGCTGCGAGGTACTCAACTCATTGGAGTTCCCGTTCCACGAGCAGCACCACATCAACTCCTTCCTCATCGCGGCGTTGGTGCAGGGCCAGTCCAACATGGCCGCCGGGGCCAACATCGGTTCCAACCACAACACCCGCGGCAACGATGGCGAGTTCATCGCCCGACGGGGATTCTGGCCGGCATTGTCGAGCACCATCAAGTACAACAGTTGCTTCGCTCCGTTCGCCATGGTCACCAAGGGCAGTTATCCTAACGAGATGGACATTCCGCTGCCGTTCTCGTTGGTCTCGTTCAGTGAGCAGGAGCATTGCCTCATCGTCATTCCGGCCTACTGGTGGATGTACAACCGGTATGCTTTGGAACGCAACGACTGGAAGTTCCATAACCGTGACAAGCGGAAAATCGCGGTGCAGCACATCGAGACCGATTATCTTGCCCCCGACATCCTCGAAAGCATCGAACACGGCATGCACTTGTTGGAAGTATGGACAGGGCAATCCGCATTGGCCAGCGAGGTTCCCACCGTACCGGTCGATCCCAGTCAAGAAGGCTTGGCCGCTTATGGAAAACGGTTGTTGGAGGAACACCCCGACGGCCTGCCGTTCGCGGTCGTGACCACCACGTTGGAACGTTCGACCGTTCCCTCGCGCATCCATAAGGTTTCGGAAGCCTATCGCGCGTATCGCGAAATGGTGCTGTTCGCCTGCGGGCGTACGTTGTTGTCTTATCTGCACAGCCAATCCAACGGGGCCACACCCCGGGCCACGCTAGGCGCCCTTGAGGAAAGGATGGGGCAAGAGCCGATGCTCAGGGAGGCTGTGTCGGGACCGTTCGTGAACATGGGTGGACAGATAGTGTCCGAACGGCTGGTGAAACGTTTGATTGCCGACATCGAGGAGGGCTCGGTCGGTTCATGGCAAGCAGTCCATGCTGTCTATGATAGGTGGTGGAACGACTACGCCACCATCAAAGCCCTCAACGCCTTGGTGGTGTTGCAGCGGTTGGAGGGCAAACCATTGGATGGCCAGTCGTGGAGCCACTTCATGACATCATTCGCCTCATTGTGCGATGTGAATGCCGCCGAAGTGTACAAAACCCGCAAGAAGGACTTTGAGGATTCGTTCAGGCACAGCACCTATCGCAACGATGAGGAGATGGCGGCGGTGCTTGGCAAACCTGAGGAAGCCCAATTCGTCAAGGAAAGCCGCTTGAGGATGAATGCTTTTCAAGTATTGGTGAACACATACTCCCAGTGGGGCTAAACGGAGCCCCGTCCCTGTCAACCCTTCTCGATGCAGGCCAGCTATGGTATATTCATGAAGGAAGGAGGCGACACGCGATGCAGGAAATGACCGATCGCCGGGTGTTCGATGAACAGGTGTTTCTCGATTCCTGGGACATCCCCAACGAGCACAATAGCGAATTGCTCGCTTTGTGCGTGTTGCCGGGCAAGGTCACTGAATCGTTGAGCGAGGGCTTGGGGCGCCTCAAACGCGACCTGCTCAAAGATTTGGCTCAGGACCTGTTGGTCGACATCAAATCCTCGTCGGGCAAAGCCCAACTGGTCGAACATGTCAGTCAGGCAGTGGTGCGCTCGTTCGCCGACTTGGTGTTTTACCTGCCCGTTGTCAACCTGCATTTTTTACGTCGTTTTGGCGGGGACACCCGTTTGACCGTCGCCAAGGACGAGCTGTTGTACCGCGACATCTCCCACAGCCACAACCTCGGGTACCTGATGGTGTTCGACACTGGCGGTACCTATACGCTCGTGTTGCCCCGAGTCTTTGCCGACATCTTGGCCGAGTTGGATTTCGAGGCGTTGCTCAAGGCCGCCGAATTCCACCAACGCATCGCCGGATACGCCATCTCGCTGACCAATTTGTATGGAGTGTTGGACATTGATCAATTTTCCAACGTGTGGAACCGCTACGAAGTCGAGCGGCTGACTCCTGCGTCGGCCGGGGATGAGTTGGCGGTGCTTACCTTCTCGTGGTATTCGTTTTGGTACGAGAACGAATACATCGTCTCCTCCTATTTCGAGACCTACGAGGCGGTGGAGGAATTCTTGTCCAATGTGAAGGACATTCCGTATTATGTCCCTTCGCGCCAAGAATTGCGCTCGTTCTTCACCGATCCCTACGACGAGAGTTCTCCCGCTGCCCAAGCGATGCGGTCGTTTTTGTCGGAGTATGATTTGCCGGGTGGTGAGGATTTCGACGATTTGATGGCCGATCTCGCCGATGTATGCATCGCCGATACGGGAATGGACGATGCCCTCGGGTTGTTGCAGGAGTATGGCATCCTCTTCAAAGGTTTGCCCGAGTCGGACAAGTTTTCGCACCTCTATGCCGAACTGGACAACCATGCCCGCAAATGGGTGCTGCGCGGTCATACCAAAGACGGTGAGGCCGTGCGTTCCTTCAAGCGTCAGTAGGATTGTTCGCGATCGACTTTGCCGAACACCTGCAGCAACGGTTCCCACCAGTTGCTCGATCCTTCGAACGATCCAATTCCCCTGATTTTCTTTATCCTGTAGCGGACCAGCGTGTCGGGATCCTTGGAGCACAACACCTCCAGGTCCCGTACGATGGTCTGTTTGATCAATGCGGCCGTGAAGGCGGGGTCGGTATGGGCACCCCCGGGTGCTTCGGCGATGATGTCGTGGATGATTCCGAACCGTTTGAGGTCCCTGGCCGTGATTTTCATAGTCTCGGCAGCTTCGCGGGCTTTGGACGGGTCGCGCAACAAGATCGAGGCAAATCCTTCGGGAGTGATCACCGAATAGACCGCATTCTCCAGCATGTATTGCTTGTCGCCCACTCCGATACCCAAAGCACCGCCGCTGCCCCCTTCGCCGATGACAAAGCACAACACGGGTGTGCGCAAGACCGAGAATTCGCGCAGGTTGCGGGCGATGGCTTCGCCAATACCCCGTTCCTCCGAGCCCAAGCCGGGATAGGCTCCAGGTGTGTCGATGAAACAGATGACCGGCCGGTGGAATTTCTCGGCTTGCTTGGCCAATCTGAGGGCTTTGCGATACCCTTCGGGATTGCTCATGCCGTAGTTGCGGATGACGTTGTCTTTCAGGTTGGTGCCCTTACGGTTGCCGATGATGGTCACCGGCCGTCCGGCGATCAGCCCTATGCCTCCAACCATGGCCGGATCGTCGGCAAATAGCCGGTCACCGTGCACTTCGAAGAACCGGTCGCACATCAGGTCGATGTAGGTCAGCGTACCGGGTCGGCCTTGTTGGCGGGCCAGCAGGACACAATCCCAACTCGTGCGTTCAATCGGTGGTTGGTTGCTTCCCGCCAACTTTTCGATGGCTCCGATGGAGGCTTTGAGTTTGTCTAAATCTTCTTGGAGGGTTGTAGCGGGCATCGTAGTGGTAGACGATTCAGCGGCCCGCAGGAGATCCCGTTGCACATCGGCTGCTTGGCGCTGCCGGGCCGTTGCCGCTGAATGGGACAGGGTATGGGTGGCGAGCAGGTATGCCAAGGTCTGTTTCAGTTCAGAGCGGGGAACGACGGCGTCGACGAAGCCCTTCTCAAGTTGGAATTCGGAGCGTTGGAAATTGCCGGGCAGGCGTTGCTTGATGGTTCCTTCGATCACGCGGGGCCCGGCGAAACCGATGAGGGCTCCCGGTTCCGCCAAGATGACGTCGCCCAACATGGCGAACGAAGCGGTCACCCCTCCCGTGGTCGGGTCGGTCAACACGATGAACAACGGGGTGCCGGTCTTGTCCAACAAGGCGGCGGCGCTGGAAGTCTTGGCCATCTGCATCAACGAAAAGATGCCTTCCTGCATCCTCGCTCCACCAGAGGCCGTAAAGATGATGACCGCTCGTTCCTCCATGGCGCCGGTGAACATCGCTTGGGTGATCTTTTCACCGACCACCGAGCCCATCGAACCACCCATGAACTGGAACGACATGACCGCCAGTACGACGCTGTGCCCGTCGATTGTGCATCGGCCCGTCACCACGGCATCGGAAAGCTCCGATTGCCGTTGGTTTTGCAACAACTTCTCGGCATAGCCTTGCAATCCGATGGGATTGAGTGATTGCATCGTGGCGCTGAATTCTTCGAATGTCCCTTCGTCGGCTATCGATGCGATCCTGCGGCGGATGTCGAGCCGGCTGTGGTACCCGCATGATGGACAGGTGCACGCGGCATCCAATGCCACCGGATGTGCCGCATTCATTTCGCAGACCGGGCAAGTGGAGGGTGTCTCTTGGTTGGGCTGTTTGGTATTCATATCAATCTTGTGCTCCCGTGTGAAGTGCGCCACCGAGTCCCAGGCGGGTATACAGCCCGGTGCCGAAGCGTCCCGACCTGAACGGGGCCGACCCGATGATGGCCAACTGTTCGTCGCGGTTGGTGTCGACCCCTTGGATTACGAGTTCTCCCAAGGCCCGGTGCATGGTGGCGATGCTCTGATTGCGCGTCGGGGTGTGGACGATGATTTTCGCCAACAAGTGATCGTAGTACGGGCTGACTTCGAATCCTTGGGCGATATGGGTGTCGACCCGGACCATCGGGCCGGCCGGCAGTTCGAGATGGCTGATCTTGCCCGTACCCGATGCATTGATGCGACATTCCAAGGCATGGCCTGCCAGATGGATGTCCGATTGCCTTATTTCGAGTGGTTGCCCCGACGCCACCACTATCTGTTCGCGGACGAGGTCCAGTGCGGCGACCGCCTCGGTGACCGGATGTTCGACCTGCAAGCGGGCATTGACCTCCATGAACCAGAACGAGCCTTCATGGACGAGAAATTCGACGGTGCCGGCCCCTCTGTACCCCAGCCGGCCGAACAACCGTGTGGCAGCCTCGCCCATGGCTGTCGCCATAGCGGCATCGAGGGCCGCACTCGGGCTCTCTTCAATCAATTTCTGATGGTGTTTTTGCACACTGCAGTCGCGATTTCCCACATGGACGACATTCCCATGGCTGTCGGCCAGCACTTGCACCTCGACATGTTTGGGGTCGATCAGGCAGCGTTCGAGCAACAAGGTCCCGTCGGCGAAAAACGAGCGGGCTTCCCTGGTGGCGGTTGCGAAGGCGTCCGGCATCTGTTCAGGATTGTTGACGATCCGCATGCCACGCCCGCCGCCGCCGGCGGCGGCTTTGAGCAACACGGGATAACCGATCGTCCGGGCGACTTCCAAGGCGGACTCGAGCGTTTCCAGCGGCCCGTCGCTACCGGGAGTGGTGGCCAATCCAGCCTCCTTGGCTACCTTCTTGGCGGCGATCTTATCGCCGAGCAGCGCAATGGTGGCTGGTTTTGGACCGATGAAGATCAACCCGGCTTCTTCGACGGCACGGGCGAAAGCAGCATTTTCCGACAAGAAACCGACTCCGGGATGAATGGCGTCGCAACGGGTCAGGCAAGCCGCACCGATGATGTTGGCTGCATTCAGGTAACTGTCCGAACTCCTCGGCCCACCGATGCAGACCGAGCGGTCCGCCATGCGCACATGCATGGCATTGCGGTCGGCGGTGGAATGTACGGCCACCGTCCTGATGCCCATGTCGCGGCAAGTCCGGATGATGCGTACCGCGATTTCTCCGCGGTTGGCGATGAGCAATGAACCGATCATCTCCGTTTGACCTCGAACAGCGGTTGGCCGAACTCGACCAGCGAGCCTTGTGGGGCAAGGACGGTGACGATTTCGCAAGGATACTCGGCTTCCAACTGGTTCATCATCTTCATGGCTTCGATCGTGCACATGACAGCACCTGTCTCGACATGGTCGCCGATTTCGACATACGGTGGCGCATCCGGTGCCGGCGTCAGGTAGAACGTTCCGACGATCGGGGATGTGATGATGGTGGTCCCGCTGGGTTTCTCGACATGCTTTTGGTCGATGGGTGCAGGTGCAGCGATCGCGCATACACCCGGATTCTCGCTTTTCACCGAGCGTTTGAGCTTGATGGTGTAGGCAGCACAGGTAAGCTCCAATTCGGCAAGCGAGCTACGTTCAAACTCGGTCAATATTGTATGCAAATCCATGTTGTCCATACTGATACCTCTATTTAACGGTGACTATGGGCCGGATGTGATCATGGTACCAACAATACCGCAATTAGTCAATATTGACAAAAAATCGAGAAATGTAATAATAAAGAAGGCCTAAGCGATCCCGGTATCACAGGGACGTCGCCCGGTAAATGTAAGGAGAACGGCGGATGAAAGAAGCCATGTTAGCGGGTATTGCAGCTATCGGAGCCCATGTTCCATCTCGAAGGGTCACCAACGATGAATTGGCCAAACTGGTGGACACGAGCGACGAGTGGATCCGTTCCCATACCGGAATAGGTTCGCGCCATATCGCCGACGACGGTGTCGCCACCAGCGACTTGGCGGTCGCTGCGGTCAACGACATGATGGCCCGCTTCAAAACAGACCTTTCGTGCGTCGATGGGCTCATCGTTGCCACGGCCACGCAGGATTACCCTGGCTTTCCATCGACCGCTTGTGTCATCCAAGCCAAGCTGGGCCTTCCACCGATTGCAGCGTTCGACATCAGCGCCGGGTGTACCGGCTTCATTTACGCGGTCGAGATCGCCCGCGGGATGGTGGCGGGCGGGAATTTTCGCAATGTCTTGGTAGTCGGAGCGGAAAAGTTGTCGGCCATCACCGATTGGAGCGACCGCAACACCTGCGTGTTGTTCGGTGACGCAGCCGGATGCGCTTTGGTCAGTTCCTCGGTTTCGGGTGGAACAGCCATAGTCGACGGCGTGTTGCATAGTGAAGGCAGCGGAGCCGCTTTCTTGTGCATCCCCCACGGAGGGACCGCCTCACCCCAGGTTCCTGACGATGGCACCAAAGCCGGGAAGTTGGCAATGGATGGAC
>CAZJAK010000021.1:0-35846 GCA_964543935.1 uncultured Spirochaetaceae bacterium | reverse complement strand
TGAAAAGAATTCTCTTGATTCGCTACACGTTTGTATAGTATAACATAGACATGGCAACGATTTTGGTGGGAACGTCAGGCTACAGCTATACCGAGTGGGTGGGACCCGTCTATCCCGCAGGCACGACCCAAGGGGATTACCTGGGGCTCTACTCGCGCATGTTTTCCACGGTCGAGCTCAACTTCAGCTACTACCGCATGCCCACCGCCGAGCAGATGCGCAACCTGCTGAAGCAGGCCGACGGACGCTTGACGTTCTCCATCAAGGCCAACGAGGCGCTCACCCATACCGTCGAGACCGCCACATGGAGGCAGCAGGCCACAACCTTCAACGAAGCCGTCCAACCGTTGCAGGAGGCCGGCAAGCTCGGGGCGGTGTTGCTCCAGTTCCCCTACTCGTTCCATTACGAACCCGATCAGCGCCGCTACCTCGACGCTCTGCTGCGCCAGATGGCGCCGTTGCCGTTGTCTGTCGAATTCCGTAATGGTCTATGGTACAACAACCGCACCTTCGACGCCCTCAGGGAACGCGGCGTCGCTCTGACCTCGGTCGATCTGCCGGCCCTCAACGGCTTACCGCCGGTCGTCGATGCCGTCACCTCCAAGCTGGCTTACATCCGCTTGCACGGCAGGAACAAGGAGACGTGGTGGGGGTCGGATGCCGCCGCCCGCTACGATTATTTGTACAACAAGCAGGAACTCGAAGCGTGGGTGGAGCGCATCCGGGCCATCGCCCGCCAAGCGGCCATGATTCTGGTCTACTTCAACAACCACCGCCGCGGCCAAGCGGTGGCCAATGCCAAGAGCCTGCTTGAATTGTTGGGAGGCAAACGCGAGTCATGAACGGACAGGGCAGCGTCGTCCATCTCAACGTCACCGACTTCGCCGCCGCCGTGGCCATCGCCAAAGACGGCACACTGGCCGACAGCGCGTTCGTCGTGGCCAAGGCCAGCGCCAGCCGGGCCGTCATCCAAGCCGTCTCGCAACGGGCTTGGCAGGAAGGCCTTGTTCCCGGCATGCCGCTGGCGAACGCCCAACGGCTCGTCAAAGGCCTCAAAGTGCTTCCCCCCGACCCCATCTCGTGTGCAGCAGCCCACCAAGCCATGAAAGCAATCGCCGACCGCTACACCCCGGTTGTCCAGAACGATTGTGGCGGACACCTGTATCTCGACCTGAGCGGGACCACCGCCCTGTTCGGCCCCCATTTCGATTGTGCCGTGCGCATCCGCAACGAGATCGTCGCCAGCACCGGCTTGGTGCCCACCGTGGCCGTCGCATCCAACAAGCTGGTGGCCAAAGTGGCCACCCGTGCCGTCCGACCCTCCGGTATCGCCGGTGTGCGCCCCGGAGAGGAGGCCTTGTTCCTGGCTCCCCAAGACGCGCTGTTGCTGCCCGGTGTCGGACCGGCCATGGCCCGCATCATCTCGGTGGCCGGACTCAGGGAGATCGGTTCGTTGGCTGCTTTGGACGACAACGAAGCCATCGCCTTGTTCGGCCGCAGGGGGGTGGCGTTGCGCGATGCCGCGTTGGGGCGCGACGCCTCCACGGTCGAGGCGGGGGATTTGGCCGAACGGACCTTGCGGCGGACCATCGACTTTCCCGAGCCGGTATTCGAACAACAGGCCCTCAACGCCGCCCTCACGACCACTGTGGAGGACATGGGGCTCGAATTGCGCCAAGCCGGCTTGGCCACCGCCGGCCTGAACGTTGCGGTGCTCTATGCCGACGGGGTGCGCACCGAAGCATCCGAGAGGCTTCGCAGACTGCTCCTGTTGGACATCGAACTCGTCGAGGCCGCTACCCGGGTGGTCCGCAAAGCAACCAACCGCCGGGTGCGCATCCGCGGCCTGATGGTGGCCTTCTTTTCCCTTGACGTCCCGTCCAAGCAGATCGACTTGTTCACGCCCGAGGGGCCTTCCGCCCAAGAGCGCTTCCAGCATGCCGTCGACCGGACCAGGTTGCGCTTCGGACCCGAGGCGGTCACCCTCGCCTCAGCTTTGTTCCATGGCTAGCCTGCTGGGAGTGCGCAGTTGTTGGTCGCTCCTCTACGGGACGGCCGCGGTGGGCGCCATCGTCGAGCAAGCCGCCCGCTGGGGGTGCCGGGCGTTAGCCGTCAGCGATCGCGAGAATCTCTACGGCGTCCATGAGTTCATCGAGGCGGCCAAGGAAGCCGGCATCAGGCCGATCATTGCCGTCGAGTTCCTCTACCGGCAGGCGGGCTTGCCCTCGCCGTCGCTATTCGCGTTCGCCATCGACCGGCACGGCTTTTCCCGCTTATGTACGTTGGTCTCGAGCGCCCGCACCGATTCCTCATTCAATATCGTCACGGCATTGTCAGCCGGTAACGCCGGCTTGGTGGTGGCCTGTGGCGATGCCGGCACCCTCGAGAAGCTCCGCGTGGCCGTGAAGCACCTCTATGCTGCAATCACCCCCCGTTCGTTGGGAGCCATCCCCTATGCCCGCCAGCACGGCTTGCCGCTGGTGGTTCTGGAGGATTCCACCTTTTTGAGCAAGGACGAGATGCCCGTCCATGCCGTGCTGCGCGCCATCGCCCTCGGCAAGACCGTCGGTACCCTCGCGGACGGGGATTGCGAGCATCCCGACGCCTTTTTGCGATCCCCGGCCGAATTGGAGAGCATGTTCTCGTCATGGCCCCAAGCCTTGCAAGGAAGCGAGGAAATCGCCGACATGTGCCGTTTCGACACGGTCTTCGACGGTTTCGTCTTTCCCTCGTACGGCGGTTGCGATGCCCAAGCCCAACTGCGTTCGCGGGTAGTGGACGGAGCGGAACGGCGTTACGGCGAGTTGTCGGACGGCATCATGGAACGGATCGGCTATGAATTGGACATCATCGGCCGTAAGGGCTTCGCCCCCTATTTCCTCGTCATGGACGACATCGTCGCCATGGCAAGCCGCACGTGTGGGCGCGGTTCGGGAGCTGCATCGATCGTCTCCTATGCCTTGGGCATCACCAATGTCGACCCGATCGCCCATAACCTCTACTTCGAGCGTTTCCTCACCATCGCCCGACCCGATCCCCCCGACATCGATGTCGATTTCGCCTGGGACGAACGCGATGCCCTGCTCAAACGGGTCATCGAACGGTTCGGCCCGGAACGCTGCGCCCGGGTCGCCAACCACAACCGCTTCCGCGCGCGTTGTGCGCTGCGGGAAACGGCCAAGGCCTACGGACTGCCCGATGCCGCCATAAGCTCTGCCGAACGGGCATTCTTCCAACGGAACGACAGCCAAGCCCCGCTCGATCCGCTGTGGGCCGAGGTCATCAGGATGGCCAAACGCATCGAAGGCCTGCCGCGTGGATTGTCTATGCACTGCGGCGGGTTGGTCATCACTCCCGAGGACACCCGCTTGCTTGCTCCAGTGGAACGATCGGCCGACGGCTATCCCCTGCTGGGGTGGGAAAAGGAGGGGACCGAGGCGGCCGGATTGGTCAAGATCGACTTGTTGGGAAACCGCTCGCTGGCGGTGATCCGCGACGCATTGGCCAACCTTGCCGAGCAAGGCGTGGTCATCGATGCGGACACCTGGCATCCTGCCGAAGACCAAGCGACCATCGACGCATTGGCCCGCGGCGACAGCATGGGGGTGTTCTACATCGAATCCCCGGCGATGCGCCAGTTGCAGAAAAAAACCGGCAAGGGCGATTTCGACCATATCGTCATCCACTCCTCGATCATCCGGCCGGCGGCCAACAAATACATCGCCGAATACGTGCGGCGCCTCAAAGGGGCCCCCTGGGATCCCCTCCATCCCCGCTTGGCCTACATCCTTGACGAAACCTATGGGATTTTATGCTATCAGGAGGATGTCTCCAAGACGGCTGTCGCCTTGGCCGGCTTCAGCGAAGCCGATGCCGACAAATTGCGCAAGGTGATCGCCAAGAAGGCCGGAGCCGTCAAATTGGGTGAGTATGCCGAACGGTTCGCTTGTGGTTGCCTGGCCAACGGGGTGGACCGCCACACCATCGACGAAGTGTGGGCCATGATGCTCTCGTTCGACGGGTATTCGTTCTGCAAACCCCATTCGGCCTCCTATGCCATGGTGTCGTTCCAAAGCGCTTACTTGCGGGTCCACCATCCGGCCTGTTTCATGGCCGCCGTGCTGTCCAACCAAGGCGGTTACTACCGTCCCCAAGCCTATATCAGTGAATCAAGGCGGATGGGGTTGGCTGTGCAAGGTCCCGACATCAACCGCAGCCGCTACCGCTACCACGCCGAGGGTTCATCCGTCATCGTGGGCTTGATGGCCATCGCCCGGGTCGGCCACGGTGCGGTGAGCAGCATCTTGTCTGAACGCACGGCCGGTGGCCCGTTCACCTCATTGGAAGAATTCGCCCGGCGGGTGCCCCTCCAGCGCGACGATGTGGTGGCCCTTGTGGCTGCCGGGGCGTTCGACTCGATCGCCCCCACCCTTGCGCGCAGCTGCCAAGCCCGCACCCTCCTGACCAGGCTGCAATCGGGACGGACCGAATCGGCGATGCCGCTGTTCCAAGAGCAAGGGCCGCAACCGTTGTTCAGAGCCGTGCGGGAGAAGGCTGTCGCTGTGCGGACCGCCAGCGACAGCGAATTGCATGAAGAGTACGACAGCTTGGGATTCTTGCGCGACCACCACCCGCTGCTGCTGTGGAAAGCGCGCATCGCCCGCATCAGGCGCGTGAGGGCGTGCGACATCGCCGCGTGGGAAGGCCGGCGCGTGACGCTGCTCGGTTGGCCGGTCACCCAAAAAGAGGTCTGGACCAAGGATGGAGCACGCATGGATTTCGTCTCCTTCGAGGACGAGACGGCTTTGTATGAAGCGGTGTTGTTCCCGCAAACCTTCGAACGCTTTCGCCATCTCCTGTTCAGCCAACACCCCCTGATCGTCAAAGGATCGGTGCAAAACGACCAAGGTGCGTTGAGCGTCGAGGTTTCCCAGATAGCCGTGCTTCCCTGAACAGGCCCGAATCGGCTAAAATCGAACGATAACATTTTTACATTCGCACAATCCTGATTTACAATAGCCAATCGAAGGGGAGTCAATGTGAACATCCAGAAACAACAAGCAATGCGCAATGTGCTGTATGCCCTCGCACCGTTGTGCCTTGCCGCCGTCTATCTGTACGGGTGGCGCTTTGTCGCCGTATTGGCGGTCGTGGCGGCAGTCGGCTTGGCCAGTGAATGGCTGATGGCCAAACGCTACAACCTAAAAGTCACCGAATCGCTGTTCGTGACTTGTACGCTGTTCGCCCTCTCGCTGCCTCCCACCATCCCGTTGTGGATGGCAGCAGTCGGCATCGCGTTCGGAGTAGTCTTTGGCAAGATGGTTTTCGGTGGGTTCGGCAAGAATGTGTTCAATCCGGCCATCACCGCCCGCGCCTTCGTCTACATCAGTTTCGGAGTCCCGATGACGGCCCGCTTCGTCCAAAGCGCTGCGGCGACCGCATGGTTGCCGGGAGGCTTCGGCACATGGGTGGCCACCGACAGCGTAGCGGCCGCCACTCCGTTGATCACCCGCTCCGAGTCGTTGCTGCATCTCTTCCTGGGGACGACCAGCGGCTCGTTCGGCGAGACCAGCGCGCTACTCATCCTCATGGGCGGGGCCTTCATCTTGATCAAGAAAACGGCCAATTGGAAGATTGTCGCCTCCTCGATTGGCTCGTTCTTGCTGTTGCAGACCATCCTGTGGAGCCTGGGTGTGCAAGTCCAAAGCGCCAGCGGCCCGCAAGGTTTGCCCGACCCCCTCCATGCCCTTTTGAGTGGCAGCTTCCTCTTGGGAGCGTTTTTCATGATCACCGACCCTGTCTCGGCCGGGCAGTCGACCGAGGCGGGCAAATGGGTCTACGGGGCACTTTTCGGGTTGATGACCGTGCTGATCAGGTCCTTCTCGACTTGGACCGAGGGAGTGACCTTCGCCATCCTGCTGGCCAACATGTTCGGGCCGTTGTTCGACACGATGTTCAAAAGCTTGAAGGCCAAGAAGAAGGAGAAAGCCGCCCGGGCGGCACAGGGAGGCCAGGCATGAAGAACAACGAGAGCTTTTTCAGCAAGCGCATCTACCCTTTGGTGTTCATGTTGGCTGTCACGGTCGCCTGCATCCTGTTGACGGCAGGCCTGTATTTGGGCACGAAGGCCAAAGCCGATGCCAACGAGCTTTCGTTCGCCCGCAAGGCTGTGCTGGATGCAGCCGGGATCGGCTACACACCCACCCAAGCCGGAATCGAACAGGCCTATCTGGCCAACATCAAGGAGTCGCAGGGGTACTACGAGACGATCAGCGGCGATACGCGCTACGTCATCGAACTCGAAGGCCCTGGGTTGTGGGGCACCATCACCATCATGGCTGGATTCGAATCTGATCTGACGACTTTTTCCGGTCTGGCCATCGTCAGTCAAAACGAAACCCCCGGTTTAGGAGCCCGCATCGAAGAACCGTGGTTCACCGCCCAATTCAAGGGCAAGCAGGCCCCCTTCGTACTGGTCGAGGAGGGGACGGCCGACAGCACCGACGAGGTAGACTCGATCACCGGTGCCACACGGACATCGGAGTATTTCAGAAATCTCGCCAACGGTGCGGCCGCTGAGGCCGTCCGGATCATAGGGAGGCGTTGAGATGGCCAAGAAAACCTTGCGGGAGACCTTCCTCGCACCCCTGGGAAAGGACAATCCCGTGTTTGTGCAGGTGTTGGGGATTTGTTCCACGTTGGCGGTCACCAACAAGTTGCAGAACACGTTGGTGATGACCTTGGGCGTGATGTTCACCACCGCCTTGTCCAGTTGGACCTTGTCGCTGCTACGCAACCGCATGCCGGGCCGCATCCGCATGATGGTGGAAACCTTGGTCATCGCCACCTATGTGATCGTGGTCGACATCGTGCTGAAAGCCTTCATGCCCGACATGTGGAAGCAACTCGGGCCCTATGTGGGACTCATCATCACCAACTGCATCGTCATGGGCCGGGTCGAAGCCTTCGCACTGCAGAACAAACCGCTGGCTTCGCTCATCGATGGCCTTGCCTCCGGCCTGGGTTACACCTACGTGTTGATGGCGATCGCCTTCGTGCGCGAGTTGCTGGGAACCGGCAGCCTGTGGGGCTACCGCATCTTGGGCGGCTGGTGGACGAACTGGTCGATCATGATCATGCCCCCGGGGGGATTCTTCATGCTGGCGATTTTCATCTGGATCGTCCGCGAGACCGCCATGAAGGAGAAAAAACATGCCTGACATCCTATTCCCGGTCGCCGTCTTCTTCGCCTCGGTCTTCACCAGCAACATATTGCTCACCAACTATTTGGGGATGTGCTCGTTCTTGGCGGTCTCCAAGGAGTTGGGAACCTCGGCCGGCTTGGGGATCGCCGTCACCTTCGTGATGGCGGTGACCACCCCGCTGAACTGGCTGGTCTACGAGTACCTGCTCGTCCCCTTCGGATTGGAATACCTGCGCTTCATCGTGTTCATCATCGTGATCGCCGCTTTCGTGCAACTCATCGAGATGGCGATCGAACGTTACAGCGAGGGGCTGTACTACTCGCTGGGGATCTTCCTCCCGTTGATCACGGTGAACTGCGCCATCATGGGCGCCAGCTTGTTCATGGTCATCAGGGAGTACAACTTCATCACTTCGTTCTTCTTCGGGCTCGGAAGCGGGCTGGGTTGGTTGCTCGCCATCGTATCGATGGCCGGTATCCGGCAGCGGCTCAAGAACGCCAAGATCCCGGCGGGTCTTGAAGGTCCGGGCATCTCGTTGGTCATCGCCGGTTTCATGGCGATGGCGTTCATGGGATTCTCTGGCATGATCGCCATATCCTGAAGGAGAACAACATGGTCGTCACCCTGTTAGTCAGCATCGGCATCATCAGCTTGATCGCCGTTTTCTTGGCCTTGTTGATGGTAATTGCCGACGCAACCATCGGCAATTACGGAACCGTCAAGATCTCAATCAACGATGGGGCCAAAGACCTCGAGGTCCAAGGCGGGCAGAGCCTGCTCAAGACATTGAACCAAGAGGGGGTGTTCATCCCGTCGGCTTGCGGGGGGCGTGGCTCGTGCGGTCTGTGCAAAGTCAAGGTGGTCCAAGGTGGCGGCACCTATCTTCCCACCGAGCTCCCCTGGATTTCAGTCGACGAACGCAAACTCAACGTGCGTCTTTCCTGCCAGTTCAAGGTGAAGGGCGACATTTCCATCGCCATCCCCGAGGAACTCTTTTCGGTGCGGCAATTCGACACTGTGGTGGAAAGCATCCGCGACCTCACCCACGACATCAAGGAGGTGCGCCTGCGCCTCAAGGATGGCGGGCCGTTGAGCGCCAAAGCAGGCCAGTTCGTTCAATTCCTCGTCCCGGCTTACGGTGAATCGGACGAAGAGGTCTACCGGGCTTATTCGATGGCCTCCCCGCCCAGCGACAGCACCCACATCGAATTGGAAATCAGGTTGGTACCCAACGGGATCTGCACCACCTATGTCCACAAATTCCTCAAAGAGGGCGATGCAGTGACGGTCAACGGACCGTACGGCGATTTTTACCTGCGCGACAGCGACCGCGAGATCATTTGCATCGCCGGTGGTTCGGGCATGGCCCCGATCAAGTCCATTTTGATGGACATGGCCGAGCGCGGCATCAAGCGCAAGAGCACCTACTTCTTCGGGGCCCGTTCAAAACGCGACCTCTTCCTGCTTGACGAGATGCGGGAGTTGGAGCGTGCGATGCCGACCTTCACCTTCGTTCCGGCCCTCAGCGAACCGAAACCGGAAGACGCATGGACCGGCGAGACCGGACTGATTACCAACGTGGTGCGTAACCGTGTGACCAACGGAGCCAACAGCGAAGCTTACCTGTGCGGCAGTCCGGGGATGATCGACGCGTGCGTGAAGGTCCTCAAAGAGCTGGGGGTTCCCGAAGACCGCATCTATTACGACAAGTTCTAAAGACGAGCCATGAGGAGACAGCCATGAAACAGACCCTCGACTATGATAAGATCCAAGAACAGATGAAGCGGGGCGTGATCACCCTCGATGGCTTTCTGGGCACCGACGAACGCAAACTGATCGACATCATGGCAGCCGACGATGCTGTAGTGCGGCAACGGCTGACCACCCACCAAGCCATCGCCGAGCAGATGAAACGCTTCAAGGATCTTGGCTCGGCCGGACTCGGGGAGTTTATCACCTTGGACGAGATATTCGAGGTTAAAGTCGAATCGGTGCGGGGCTTGCTGCCCTCTCCCTTCGGTGGTCCCGGCATGTACGGCAAGATCAACACCACCGTGCACAACAAGCGCTTGCAACGCAGCATCACCTACACCGATTTGCACATCCATTTCATCGAAGAGCACGGATTTTATGAAGGAATCGGTTCACCGTTCAGGCTTGAACCGGACGACTTGATCGATATTCTCGAAGTCGGTCACAGTACCTGACGGCCTGCTTCACGCCATCAGGTCGTCCGGCCAGGCGCAGTTGAGGACTTTCTCGACGAACACCTTGGCCAACCGTTGGTCGAATTGGGTTCCTGCGCATCGATGCAATTCGGCCACAGCCTCTTCTTCGCTGAACATGTCGCGGTAGGTCCGTTCACTGGTCATCGCGTCGTAGGCATCGGCGATGGCGATGATGCGCGATTGGATGGGGATGTCGCCGTCTGAAAGCCCGCGAGGATAGCCGGTGCCGTCGATGCGCTCATGATGGGCCAATACAAAATCGGCGAAACTGGTCATCTCGTTGACCGTGCCCAAGATCCTGTAGCCGATTTCGGGGTGCCGCTTCATCTCCGACCACTCGTCAGCCGACAGCTTGCCTTGTTTGTTCAAAATCGCCTCGCTGATAGCGATCTTGCCGATATCATGCAAGAGCCCGACCGTCCGCATTTCCGACACTTGGGAGGCACTCAGACCCAAGGCGAGCGCCAAACGCTCGCACAAGGCACTGACTCGCCGGGAATGGAGTTCCTCCCGCTTGTTCTTCTCGTGAAGCGTGTTGATGATGGCCGTGATGGCTTTTCCCCGTACATTGGGGCTATCGAACATTTTGCGTCTGCTCACGTCGTTTTCCGCCCTCCGGATGGCTTCGTTGACATCTCCATCCGCCTCTTCGACCGTATCGAACCCGAAAGTGATGGAGGTATGGACCGATTCCCCGAACTTCTCTGCCGCGATGTCGCCACGAATGCGGGCCAACAACGCATCGGCTTCGGACGCCGCAAGACCGGGCAGCAGCAAGGCGAACTCGTCCCCGCCGACGCGGGCAGCATAGTCCCCTTCCCTCAAATGGGAACCAATCGCTTGGGCGGCAAAGCGCAGCAGGCGATCCCCCTCCTTGCGGCCAAAGGCATCGTTGATCAAACTCAAGCCGTTGATGTCTCCGAATGCGACCGTCAACGGGAGGCTGTGCCGTACGCTCAACCGCCTGACATGCTCTTCAAAATGGGTACGGTTGTGCAACATGGTGAGCGAGTCATGCGTGTTGGCGAACAGGATCCGTTGCTCACTCATCTTGCGTTGAGATATGTCGGTGGTCATGCACAATGATTGGCGTTTGCCTTCGAAACCCGTGTTGACCACGGTGATGGCCAAGCTTACCCACACGGCGTTGCCATCGGCCCGGATGAAGCGTTTATCAAGGATGAACGGACCGTTCTCGCCAGCCTTCATACGATCACTGATCCGCCGCGAGGCTTCCAGATCATCGGGATGGGTCAGAAGCATCCATGACGAACGCAGCAACTCCTCTTTGGAGAGCATCAGGATGTCGAGGTATTTCTGATTGACATCGAGGATGGCTCCCGACTCCAAGTCGGTCAGCGACATGCCGATGGGGGCTTGTTCGAACATCGTCTTGAACCTGATTTCACTGGCTTTGAGACGCTTGAGGGTGTCCTGATTCAAGCGTTGGTTGAGCATGATCATGCTGAGCAGGAAATTCCCTATCGGATACACGATGAGAACGGTCGGAGCAATCGACTCGATGATGGTCACCACCCGTCCTGCAGGCATCAAGACAGTCGAAGCGAGCATGAGCACGTGGACGACCAAACCGACCACATAGAACTCCACGCCATTGGCCGAGAAGCTTTTCGCCACCATGGCGGTGAAGCGGAAGCGATTCCACAGGATACCGACCAAAGCCGACATCACAATCACGGCCACACCACCGTAGATACCCGGGCCTCCCATCAAGATCCGGTTCGCCGTCAGGATCAACGCACCGATGGTGGTGGGCACGAATCCAAAGAACATCCCCGCCACACTGAGCAAGATCGAACGCGAATCGTAGACGATGCCGGAGTAATAGGTGAACGGCTTGGCCATGATCAACAGTCCGGCCAGACCTATGACAAGACCGCTCAAAACTTGGTCCCGGGTTGACTTGCCAACCTCCCTGTACGGCAGGATGGCATAGACAACCCCTAACGCCAGCAACAATGCAATATTGTAGACGACATCCATCACCATCGTTGTATTCCTGCCATGTGGGCCCATCTTTGAAAATTATGCCCACATGATACCATGGAGGAGCAAGTTTTCAAGTAGTTTCCCATGCGACTCACTGCGAATCCAGCTCTTATGTCACAGGAAGGTGATAAGAGAATAACCAAAGGGATATAACCCAGCGAAATACTACCCACGGCACACTTGGTTGCGGCCGGTGTCTTTGGCCCGGTACAACGCTTTATCGGCCCTGGCGACAATGCTGGCCGAGTCGGTGTCGAACACGGTGGCATCGGCCACACCGAGGCTGACCGTCATCGGTATGGTGAGGTTCTCGTAGGGGAACCGGTACGAACAGACCTTCTCCCGGATGCTTTCGGCCGCCCGCATGGCGCTCTCGATATCGGCTGGATGGAGCAACACGATGAACTCGTCTCCACCGAAGCGGGCAATCAAGGCGCCCGGACCCAACAAAGCCCTCACCACGGCCACCAACTCCTTGAGCAAGGCGTCGCCCGCCAGATGGCCGTGGTTGTCGTTGATCTTTTTAAAGTGGTCGACATCCATGATCAGCACCGCCAGTTCCTCGCGCTTCTCGCTCAACGGGTTGAGCACTGCATCGAGATACTCGAAGAAATACCGCCGGTTGGCGGCCTGGGTCAACGGATCTTGATAGGAGAGTTCGCGCAAGCGTTGCTGCATCATCTTGCGCTCGGAAATGTTGATGAGCATGGCGGTGACGGCCCGTTTACCCTGCCACAACTCCTTGAGCGGGTACAAGCGTGCTTCGAACCACTGCATCCCGCCGGGACCGTTCTTGGGGATGCCACGCACCGTATCGGTCGCCAATTGGTATTCAAATGTGTTCAATTGGTTGGTTTCAAGCGTTTTGGCAACCTGACCCATGAAAAAACGGGCGAAGTTGCTTTCCATGAAATCGTGGATGTTGCGGCCTTTGAGTTGGGCAGGCTCGTCGTACAACGTCCTTTCGGCACCGCCGAGCACCTCGAGGTAGGTCCCGTCATCCGCAATGACGATGAAGGGATCCGCAATCGTGTTGAACAGATTGGCCTGAAGCTCGCTGACAGACGTGCAATCCATCACAGCCTCCCGTGGGTGGTTTTCTCGGATCGGAATCCGAAGTGTACCCAATCATACCACCGGCCATGGCGGATGCACAGGATTATTTGTAGTTCATCCAGAGATTGACAAGGCCATCTTGATCGATTCGACCCTTGTCTCGGCCGAATCGGAGCGCGAGGTCAGCACGATCGGGATACGGCCGCCCGCGACGATCCCGGCGTAACTCACCCCGGGAATGGCGCTGAAGGCCTTCAATGTGGCATTGGCGCTGTCCAAGTTGGGCAACAACAGGATGTCGGGAGATCCGGGCACTTCTCCTTGGATTCCTTTGGTGAGCGCGGCCTGTCTGGACAACGCCACATCGAGGCCGAACGGACCTTCGATCCTGGCACACTCCAACAATGCAGTGTTGTTCTGCAAGAACACGATTTGGGCGGCATCGGTCGTCGACACGATCTTTGGATTGACTGTCTCGACCGGACACACCAAAGCCACTTTCGGACAAGCAATCCCCGCTTTACGGGCGACATACAGGGCATTTTTCAGGATGGTGACCTTCCGTTCGAGATCCGGCGCAATGTTGATGGCGGCATCGGTCAGCAACATGGGCTTAGCCATCCAAGGCAACGCCACCCGTGCCACATGGCTCAATACGGCTCCTTCGGGGACCAAGGCGGCCTGTTTGTCCAAGATGGCCTTGATGAAATCGGCAGTATGGACCGAGCCTTTCATCAAGACCTGCACTTCACCGGCAGATGCGGCACACACCGCTCGACGGCAACTTTCTGCATCATCGACGCAGGGGACGATCGTGAAGGAATCCCCCTTCCAACCAACCCGTTCCAATGAAGCTTCGATAGACTGCGGGTCGCCGAACAACACGATGGAGACCGATCCGTCTTGACTGGCTGAACGCAGGCTCCTGAGGCTCTCGTCATGACCTGCACCCACCAAGGCAAGGCGTTTATCGTTCGACATACTCCATCACCTCCCGCTGACCGGTGAGCACCGCATGGGCGTTCTCGGCCAACGACAGCATCTCCCGCTCCCCGGGTATGATGAATACCGGGGCCAAGAACCCCACCCGCTGACGGATCATGTCCACCATCAACGAGTAATGAGCCATCCCACCGGTAAGGACGATGGCGTCGATCCTACCCTCAAGAACTGCCGCATGGGAGGCGATCTCTTTGGAGATCTGGTACACCATGGCCTGCAAGTAAAACAGGGCGGTCCCGTCCCCGCCAGCGACCTTGCGTTCCAAGTCGCGCATGTCGCGGCTGCCCCAATAGGCGTACAGGCCGCCGGCACCGGTGATCCGTTTACGCAACTGCTCGTAGGAATAGGTGCCCGACAAGGCCAAGCGCACCAAGTCCCCGGCGGGCAAGCCGCCTGAACGCTCGGGGGTGAACGGACCTTCGCCATCCAAGGCGTTGTTCACATCCACCACTTTTCCATATTCATGCGAAGCCACCGAGACGCCGCCGCCAAGGTGCGCCACGATCAGCCGCAACTCCTCATACGGCCGGCCCAATCGCGCCGCTGTCTCGCGGGCTGAGAATTTATGGTTCAAGGCATGGAATATGCTCTTGCGCTCAATGTCGGGCATGCCCGAAACCCTTGCCACGTCAGCCATTTCATCAACCACAACCGGATCGGCAATGTAGGCCGGGCATCCATAACGGGTGGCCACATGGTCAGCCATCAAGGCGCCGAGGTTGCAGGCATGCTCACCATAGCGGGCCGCCTGCACGTCGGCCTTCATGGCCGCATTCACCCGGTACACCCCGCTTTTCAACGGATGCAACAATCCTCCGCGCCCCATCACTGCCGCCAAAGCACCAGGATTGACGTGTTGCTCCGCCAAAAACACATCGACACAGGCCAAGCGATGCTCCAATTGTCCGGCCACCGAGCCAAAGATAGCCAAAGACTCCACGGTATGGTCGAAATTTTGCATCGCGACCTGTTCCAGCCGTGCGTACAAGGCCAATTTGGTGCTGGTCGAGCCGGGATTGATCGCCAAAACCAAGGGTTTCGCTTCCATCAGATGTATCCTTGACGGGAGAGATAGTCGAGCGTGATGTCAACCAGAGCCAGGTTTTGCCCAAGATACGCTTTCTTACGCAACACCTGCGGGATGCATGAACGCAAGGTATCCAGCGAAAGCTGAGCGCTTACCGCCAGGTAAGCGGTGAGCATGGCCACATTCGCCCCCGAAACGATGCCGGCATCCTTGGCCAGCTGGGTGGCGGGAACCGAAACCACCTTGACATTCCTCCGTTTGGAAGCGTGGGTGGCGATCGATGAATTGACCACGATGGTCCCGCCGGGAACCACGCTCTTCTCAAACGCATCCAAAGCCGGCCCGTTCATCGCAAGAAGCACGTTCGGGCTGTCCACTACCGGTGAACCGATCGGCTCATCCGATATGATGACGCTGGCATTGGCGCTGCCGCCGCGCATCTCCGGCCCATAGGAGGGCAACCAGGTGGCGTTATATCCTTCGGTCAGAGCGCAAGCTGCCAACAACTCACCGGCCGAAAGCACCCCTTGTCCGCCAAACCCGGCCACCTTGACCGAGAAAGCCGGGCGGCTGGAGGTCGTCTCTGCAGCCGGCTGCAAGGCGGTGCCGCCCAACAGCGCGAGCAGGGCGTCATCGTCCAAGTGAGTGTTCGCTGCGGCTATCGGAACGGTCCGCTCCTCATCCATGTCGCGCAACCGTCCGACCCGGAAGGTTCTTTCCAAGTTCTGCTCCATCCATTGCCTGGCATCGATGGGAGTCATGCCCCAGTTGGTCGGACATGGCGACAGGATCTCGACAAACGAGAAACCCCGCCGTTCCACTTGGTAGCGCAACGCTTTACGGACCGCTTGGCGGGTTTTGAGGACTTGTTTGGGCGTCGACAACGAGCATCGTTCGATATAGACCGGGGCGGCCAAGCTGTTGATCAACTCCGCCATGCCGATAGGGTTGCCGTCGTGTCCGCTGTCGCGTCCGAAGGGGGTGGTCAGCGTCTTTTGGCCAAGCAGCGTGGTGGGGGCCATTTGCCCGCCGGTCATGCCGTAGATGGCGTTGTTGAGGAAGAACACGCTGTAATTCTCACCGCGGTTGGCCGCATGGATGATCTCAGTCAGTCCGATGCCGGCTAAATCGCCATCCCCTTGATAGCCGATGACAATGGCATCGTCAAGGGTGCGCCGTACGCCGGTGGCCACCGCCGGAGAGCGCCCGTGCGAGCATTGGATGTTGCCGGTGTCGAAATAATAATAAGAAAACACCGCACAACCGACCGGGGAGAGGAATATCGTGCGGTCCTTGATACCCAATTCATCGATGGCCGCCGCAATGAATTTCTGCACAGTGCCGTGCCCGCATCCCGGACAATAATGGGTGGTGATCTCACCGGGCCCTTTGCGGTTGAATTCGTTGTAGAATGCATCGGCCTTGCCGAACGTGCGGATTGGTTCAGGCATGGAGGCCTCCTGCTGTGCTGTTGAGGTCGTAGGCGATGCGACGGGCCAAGTCCTCCACCCGCGGGGTCAAACCCCCGGTGGTGCCGTAGCGCACAACCCGCCCTTTGCCTTTGGCAGCCAATTCGACATCGTCAGCCATCATGCCGCTGGACAACTCGACCACCGCCAGTGTTTTTCCCTGCTGGGCCAACGATGCAACCACCTCGGAAGGGAACGGCCACAAGGTCTTGGGCCGCAATAAACCGGCCTTCACCCCCATGGAGCGCAACAAGCGCATGGTGGACAAGCAGATGCGGGCACATATCCCGTAGGCCAGAAGCACCACGTCGGCATCGTCCACATCCAGAGCCTCGAACTCGACCAAGTCTGCCGCGGCCTTGCGGTAAGTCTGTTGCAACAACTCGTTGTGGTCATGCTGCAAGCGAGTGTTCATGTAGATCGAAGAGATGAGGTTGGATCGGCTTGCGGCATCGCCATACACCGCCCAATCCTTGCGTGAGCCATGCAAGATCGGGCCGCCGATTGTCACCTGCTCCATCATCTGCCCGATGTAGGCATCGCTGAGGATGAAAACCGTCATGCGGTATTCGTCGGCGACAGCGAAGGCATTGCGCGTCATGTCCAACACCTCTTGGGCCGAGGCAGGAGCGTAGACGATGGTACGGTAATCGCCGTGCCCGCCTCCCTTGACCACCATGTTGTAGTCGCTCTGCTCTGGCCAAATATTGCCCAAACCGGGACCGGACCGTTGCATGTCCACCACGACTGCCGGCAAGCGCGCCCCAGCCAGATAGGACAACCCCTCACCCATCAACGCGATGCCGGGGCCCGATGAGGCGGTCATCGTCCGAGCCCCGCAACTGGAGGCTCCATAGAGCATGTTCACCACACTGATTTCCGACTCTGCCTGGAGAAAATGGCAGCCCGCTTGCACAAACCAATACGCCGCCGCTTGGGCAATCTCGCTCGCCGGTGTGATGGGGTACCCGAAGAAATGGGTGCACCCCCCCAAAAGAGCCCCGATGACAGCCGCCTCATTGCCTTTCATCAAGCGTCGCGACATCAGCGGGCCTCCTTGTCGGAGAACACCGCCAAGGCACCGGGTTCGGGACACACGCTGAAACACAATCCGCAAGCCGAGCATCGGCTGGCGTTGGAAAAATGGACGTATTGGTAGCCCATCGCATTAAGCTGTTGGCCAAGTTCCAAGCATCCGTGCGGGCAGGACGCCACACATACCGCACATCCTTTGCATTCGTCCCGATGGACTTCCACATGGTTCATTCGGACCTCCGAGGGGCCTGCTTGTTTTGGATGTTCCCCATCCATCATACACCACATTCGCGCCTCCCTGTACAAATTTCGCTCGTAATGGAAGCCCCCCGCACAACATTGCAGGCAGCTTGTGATTTTAATTTGACACTTTTATCATTTTGTGTCAACTTAGAATTCACAACAGGCAGGATCATGCGGGGGAAGCCGATTCAATGGCCATGCGACCCATTGCGCCCTCATCACTGCAGCCGTACAATGAAGGTGGAGCAACGACACATGAGTACAGAAGAGCGAATCGAAAGCACTGCAGCCTTTTATGAAACCAAGTCCACCATGACAGCTTCCATCTGGCCGACGGTCATCGCGGCCACCTCGCTCTCGATGAGCGCGATGTTCATCACCATCTTTTTTTCGGCTCCGCTGTGGTTGAGCATGGCGGCCTTCATCGCCACCATGTTCGCCGTCATCGAGCTCGCTTCGGCCGATGTCGGTTACTCGGTCGACAGGGAGGGACTGCATCGCAAGTGCACCAGCCGCCACTTGGCCACGTTCATCAAGACACGGACCGACTCGATCCAGTGGAACCGATTGGCTTGGTACCGCCTCGACCGTGACCTGAACCGCTCCAAACAAGAATACCCCTACCTCACTGTCGCATCCACGACCGGAGTGCGCTGGCGGATCACTGGAAAGTCGCTGCAGGACACGCAGTTTTTACAGTTTGCCGACATGTGGGCGACGTTGGCATCCTTGTACGGGCCGGTCACGCAACGTGCGGACCAAGGCGCCACCACCACCGTGGCCGAGGCGCTGTCCGGTCAGGGGCCGCACCGCTTGCGCCGCAAGAGCAAATATTCGGGACCGCTCGCCAAGTTCCTCGCCATCGTGTTGGTGGTGGCAGACCTGTCGTTGCTCGCTGCGGTGCTCCTTCTTGGCGAGGATTCGCTGATGCGTCTATTGGCGCGATTCGCCTTGGTCATCGTACCGGGCACCATCTATGTGGTGGTGCGGGCATTCCGTTCCTGAAAGCATCCTCGCTGAACACTAAGTGCTAAATTGTCAACAACATGCTCTTTAACAACTTGACATTTATTGTTTATTTGTCAATATTAATCCTAGGCAACCTATGCCCCGAAGCAGCCGACATCGGGTCCATCGCCTAAGGAGATCGCCATGTATACGACCATCCCCCAACTGCTCAAACAGATAACCAGTGAATATCCAGACAACCAAGCCCAGTTGTACAAGGACGAGGAGGGCCGCTTCCATCCCGTCACCTATCGGCAGATGTACTCTCAAGTGACCGATATGGCGGCAGCGTTGCACCTCGCCGGAGTGAAACGCGGCGACCATGTCGGGTTGATCAGCGACAACCGGCGCGAATGGTTCGTCGCCGACTTGGCCACCCTGTCGCTCGGAGCAGCCGACGTACCGCGCGGTCGCGACGCGATGCCGTACGAGTTGGCCTTCATCCTCAGCGTCACTGAAACGGCCGTTTGCTTTGCCGAGAATGCCGAACAGACCCAAAAAATCCTCGACCTCAAAGAGAAATTGCCTGCCCTGAAAACATTGGTCGTGATGGACGAGGAGTACCAATCTGGATCCATTGCCGATGTGGCGGGTATCTCCATCGTCCGTTTTGGCGACCTGCTCGTCCAAGGAGCCGCCTACAACAAGGAGCACAAGGATTTCTTCGACACCTCCATCACCGCTGGCAAATCACAGGACATCGCCACGGTCATCTTCACCTCGGGCACAACCGGCGAACCCAAGGGTGTCATGCTCAGCCACGCCAACTTCCTCTTCCAGCTGGAGCAATTGCCCAAAGTGATTTCCTTCAATAAAGGAGAACGCTGGCTGTCGGTGCTGCCGGTCTGGCACTCCTTCGAACGGATCCTGCAATACGTCATCCTCTCGCAGGCTTCTACCGTGGCCTACTCCAAACCGATCGGCAAAATACTGCTGGTGGACCTCCAACGTGTCAATCCTGCTTGGATGGGTTCGGTCCCGCGCATTTGGGAAGCAGTCAAATCGGGTATCTACCAGAACGTGAAGTCCAAAAGCCCGGTCGCCCGCGCGTTGTTCCATTTCTTCGTGTGGGTCGGTGCGACCCATGCCACGGCCATGAACCTCGTCTCCAACCGGATGCCGCAATTTTCCAGACGAAGCCGTGTGGTCGATTTTCTGGTGGGCATCCTGCCCGCCATCCTGTTATGGCCGTTCAAGCAACTGGGCAACGTCTTGGTGTTCAAGACCATCAAACAGAAATTCGGGACCAGCTTCCGAGCCGGTGTGTCTGGAGGTGGCTCGATGCCTTTGGCTGTCGATAAGTTCTTCAAAGCGATCGGCATCACCTTGCTGGATGGCTACGGCTTGACCGAAACCGCCCCCGTCATCGGATTGCGCCGCATCGACCACCAGGTCCCGGGTACGGTCGCACCGCTGCCGGGCACCGAGATCCGCATCGTCGACGAATCGGGCAAGGACGTCCCGCCCGGCAAGAAGGGCGTCATCCTGGCCCGGGGCGGGCAAGTGATGCAAGGCTATTACAAGAGACCCGACCTTACCAAGGCCATCATCGACAAAGACGGCTGGTTGAACACCGGGGATATCGGAATCTGGACCCATCGCGGTGAATTCGCCATCAAGGGCCGCGCCAAGGACACGATCGTGCTCTCGGGCGGTGAGAACGTGGAACCGGTCCCCATCGAAGCTCGCTTACGCGAATCGGAATACATCGAGCAAGCCGTCGTGGTCGGACAGGATAAGAAATATCTGGCTGCATTGATCGTGCCCGACACGAAGCAAATCGAGTTGTACATCAAACAGAACGCCATCCCCTACATGGCCCGCTTCGATGTCTGCGAACTGCCCGAAGTGCGCGAGTTGCTGACTTCCGAGATAGCCGAACAGGTCAGCGCCAAGAACGGTTTCAAGAGTTTTGAACGGATCAACCGGTTCGCCATCATCGGCCACCCGTTCAAGGTCGGCCAGGAACTCTCCGCCAAACAGGAAGTCATGCGCCACAAGATCAACGAGCTCTACAAAAAAGAAATCGAATCTTTGTTCTAAGCGCGCTCCGTGCGTCTTGGGCCGCCATCAGACCGATGGCGGTTTTTTTTACGCTCTTGTCCAATCGGGCATTCCATGTTATTATCGTTGCAAATGCAACAAAACAATACTGATGCCACATGCTATGATGCCACTGATGGAGCACCTGCGGCCGCCAGCAAGCTGCTAGACCTCTCGTTGACGGTCAACCAGCTGTGCACGGCCGATCCGGCGCTGGTGCCTGTGTTGGCCTCGCTCGGATTTGTCGAGATTGTCAAACCGATGATGCTCGCCACCGTCGGAAGGGTCATGACGATCCCCAAAGGAGCGGCCATGCGAGGCTTGGACCTGAACAAGATCAAAGAACAACTGACCGCCCATGGATACATGGTAGTGGAAGGAACCAAGGAGGTGCGCCCATGAGCGCCGAGATCAACAACAATGCCATCAAACGGCAACAAGTCCTGCGCGACCTCATCGCCCGGTTGCACGCCGGCGAGAGTGTCGAGCAAGTCCAACACCTGTTCGCTGAGACCTTCGACGGGGTGTCTGCCCAAGAGATCGCCGATGCCGAGCAAGCCCTCATCGCCTCGGGCGTGAAAGTCGAGGAAGTCCAGACATTGTGCGACGTTCACGCCGCTGTGTTCAAAGGTTCGATCGAAGCGATCCACGCCGACAAGGACCGCACTCGTGAAAGCGGCCATCCGACATGGTTGCTCAAGGAGGAGAACCGGGCCATCGAGCGGCTCTTCTCCCAACGGATCGACCAACACGCCGCCCGGCTTCAACAGGGCGATGCAGAAGCAGGCGCGTTGTTGGCCCACGATTTGGCCTTGCTGTCCCAGATCGACCGGCATTATCTCAAGAAGGAGAATTTATGGTTCCCGGTCATGGAACGCTACGGCATCACAGCCCCGCCCAAGGTCATGTGGGGGGTCGATGACGAGATCCGCGCCCAATTGAAAGCCTTGCGGGCCAAGGTGGACAACTCCTTGGCAACGGGGAAACCACGCCTGTCGACGGTGCAAGAAATAGTAGCCGAACTGGGAGCTCTCAAGACCAAGATCACCGACATGATCGTCAAGGAGGAGAGCATCCTCATCCCGATGGTGAGCGAGGTGTTCTTCCTGCCCGACTGGCGCCAGATCCGCGAAGGCACGGCCGAGTTGGGTTACTGTTTGCTGGATGAGGCCGAGGCCTCCTCCGAACCGATGCCCACCGCTGAACAAACGCCAGTCGCATGGTCGGACTCGCCGATCCAACTGCCGACCGGTTCGTTCACCCCAGAGATCCTCAGTGCGGTCTTGAACACGTTGCCGCTCGACATCACCTTCGTCGACAAAAACGACGAGGTCCTCTATTTCTCGCAAAGCTCTGAACGGATATTCCCCCGCACCACGGCAATCATCGGCCGCAAGGTGATCAATTGCCACCCGCCTGCCAGCATGCATGTGGTGCAGAAAATCCTGGACGACTTCAAAGCGGGAACACGCGACGTGGCTGAGTTCTACATCCACTTGCGAGGCATGTATGTCCACATCCGCTATTATGCGGTGCGCGATAGTCGCGGAACTTACCTCGGCACGCTCGAGGTGACCCAGAACATCGCCCCCATCCAAGCGATAGCGGGCGACAAACGCCTGCTCGACGAGTAACCATGGCACGAGGCCCTGCTTGTGAAGCGGGGCCTCGCTGTGTCTACACCGTCAAGCGAACCACTCGAAGTCGTTCTCCTTGGCCAAGCGTTTGGCGAAAACCGGCAACGTCCTGACCGGATACACCTCCAGGCTTTGGTTGCCCGCCAACATTGGCTCCACAATCCTCCACGCCTGGGCGATCTCGCGCATGGTGGGGAACAGGCTCTTGTCCCCTTGCAGAATTTTTTGGACGATCTGCTCATAGGCCTCGGGGGTGTTGGCACCGAAGGTCTCGGCTTGATTGAAGCGGAAACGAACCGGCTTGGACTTCCACGACGAGCCAGGGTCCTTGAGGTTCATGCTGATGTCGATGGTCAGTTCGGGATGGATGGTGATGATGACGGCGTTTTCAGCGATGGAAGCGTCATGCATGACCTTGCCGGTGGTGTTCTTGAACTTGACGTAGATGAGGGACGTGGCCTCCTTCTGCATCTTGCCGGTGCGGACATAGATGGGGATTCCGGCGAAGTAATAGGTGTCGACCGTGAGCTTGAATGCAGCATAGGTCGGTGTGTCGACGATGTGTCCGCTGGTGGCACCCAACGACTCATAGCGGCCCATGTGGAAATCCTTGATGGGGGCGACGGCCCGCAAGACCTTCACCTTTTCCACGGCAATGTCCTCGGGCGACAATGTGGCCGGTTCATTCATGGTGAGGTACGTGACCACTTGCATGATGTGGTTCTGGATGGTATCGCGCACCACCCCGATTTTCTCATAGAACCCCAAACGTTGGTCCACCCCGTGCGTCTCGTCGAAGATGATCTGGATGCTCTCGATCGAACGATTGTCCCAAATGCTGCGGATGATGTCGTTGTGGAAGCGCATGAGCAAGAGATTCTGCATGAACTCCTTGCCGAGGTAGTGGTCGATCCGGAAAATCTCCTTGTCGCTGAAAGCTGTCTCGAGGATGGCATTGTAGCGCGCCGCGCTCTCATAATCGAAACCGAACGGCTTTTCCACCACGATCTTCTTGACCAGCTTGCAGGTGCAGGAGATGGCCGAATCGGTGGTTTGAATTTGCCGGATGGCATCCTCGTACAGCGATGGCTGCAGCGCCATGTAGTAAATAAGCTCGACCTCATGCTCGGAGGCAATCATCTGCTTGAGCCGTTCAGCCAACAAGACCGGCGCTCGGCTGTCCTCCATATCGTACGACAGGTACTGCAACCTGTCGAGGAATGGAGCCGGACTGTCCTTGTCGATCATGGCGGCGATGAAAGCAGGGCGGTCGGCGAAACGGCGTCCCAAAGCCAACACATGGAAATCGAAACCTTTGGCAATTAGGTCGGCGTAGGCGGGATAGAGCTTCTTCAGGGCCAGGTCGCCCGTACCGCCGAACTGGACGATGATCCGTTTCATAGTCGTCTCTCCTTGAGGTCGGTGATGATGTCCACTGGGAACCATTCGTAAGGGAAAAAGGCACACGGCAAGGTCGATACAGGCTCTTTGGCCGCCATCAGGCGTTCAAGCGCGATCCGTTTGCCCTCGCCAAGGAAGAGCAGATGGACCTGGGCATGCCGGGCTACCGTACGAAAGCCGCGATAGGTCACCGTGCACCTGAGCGAAGGCGGTTTTGGGGCATCGGAAACGATGGCCACCTCGCCCACAGTGCGCCCGTCAAGCCCTGGATAGGATCCTGGGAAGAGCGACGCCACATGACCGTCTTCGCCAACGCCAAGGTACAACAGGTCGAGGGCGGCCCCTGGTTCCTCGATCAACGGCCGACCGGCCGACGGTACGATCAACTGCCCGACTTGCATCTTGCCTGCAGCAAAGGCTTGGCGCAAGCCAGCGTCAAGCAGCGTCTGTTCGTTGCGGTCCCCCTGGAGCCGTTCATCCACCAAGTACAGGCGCACACGTTCGCGTACAGGGGCCTTTACCGCCAGCACTCCTTGCACGATGGGATCAGCGCTGCGTCCACCCGGTACGCCGATGCGTATCAAACGGTCCCCAGCGGCTCCTGCTTGTTCGATATGGGAGCGCACCAGCGCAGCGAGGCTGTCGCGGTCGGCGATGATGTACTTCTTCATGAGTCCAATATAGCGCAGGTGCACAAAATAGGACAGAGCGCTGCTTAGGCTATGATACCCAACGCACGCGCCTCGTGTCCGATCACTTCCACGGCCGTGTCGATCTCGTGATCGCTATGGATGGCCATGCAGGAGGTGCGCAGCAAGGCCCGCTGGGGCGGAACGGCCGGACTGATGACGGGATTCACATAAATACCCCGTTCATAGAGCGCTTTCCACAGCAAGAAGGTCTTGTCGTTGTCGCCGATAACCAACGGAACGATGGGAGTCTCGGTCGTGCCGATGTTGAACCCCAGTTCCTTGAATCCCTTGGCCAAGCGGGCAGCATTATGCTGGAGCTTCCTGATCCGTTCGGGTTCGCTCTTGATGATTTCCAACGCAGTCATGGCGGCAGCGATGTTGGCCGGCGGCATGGATGCGCTAAAAATCAAGGGGCGGGCGAAGTGTTTGATGTAATCGACGACGATTGCATCTCCGGCGATGAATCCACCGATCGATCCGAAAGACTTCGAGAATGTGCACATGACCAAATCGCACAGGTCGGGGCGGTTGCCGTGATGCTCGCAGGTCCCCCGGCCGGTCGGGCCGACCACGCCGATGGCGTGGGCTTCATCGAGATAGACAGCCGCCTTATAGGTGTCGGCCAACGCCCTGATCTCGGGCAAACGGGCGATGTCCCCCTCCATGGAGAACACTCCGTCGATGACGATCAATTTGGGTTCATCGAGCGGGATGCGCTGCAACTCTTTCTCCAAATCGGACAAGCTGTCGTGCTTGAAGCGGTGCAAGTTCACGTCATGCTTAGTGCCGTCGGCCAAAAAGATGCCATCCATGATCGAAGCATGGTCATACTTGTCGACCAGGACATGGTCGCCGCGGTTGAGCAAAGCCGACAAGGCCCCCAGATTGGTCTGGTACCCGGTGGTGAAGCACAATGCGGCCGGCTTGCCCACGAACTCGGCCAAACGCCCTTCGAGTTCCTCGTGCAGGTCGAGCGTGCCGTTCATGAAACGGGAGCCCGAGCAACTGGTACCATAGCGGGCGATGGCATGCTCGGCGGCCTCCTTCAGGCGAACATCGTTGGCCAGGCCCAAATAATTGTTCGATCCGAACATGAGCATTTCACGCCCGTCGATGTAGACTTTCGAGCCTTCGCTGCGGCTGATGGGTTTAAAAAAAGGATACAAGCCGGCGGCCCTGGCTTCGGCGGCCTCGGTGAAGGCACCGCATTTCTCGAAAATCGGTTTGTCGGTAACAAAGCCCATATTCGCTCTCCTTGGAAACTCGTTCTGGATAATCTCATCCTACTGTAGTGGATTCTCTCGATAGACACAATATCCCCGATTGTCAAAAAAGAGGAAAAAACAGAGCAAATCCATGCCAAAGCAGACATGTCCAGACTGCTGGGAAACAGGTTTGCCTGAAGAGCCTTGCCAATCAATCAATTGACTCTCAGCCAGTAGAATCGCTAGAATTCATGTAATTTCATGCGAGAATTCATCTGCCAAGCAGTGCGATACAATAGCATCTTTTTCTGATTGAAACAATTGATTATCCAGTTGCCACCTGTGGACAAAAGGAGCTGTTTTGGATTTTGCATTCATTTCGAGCATCGTCTTGGTGTTGGGAGTCGTCTTCGTCAACGGATGGACCGATGCTCCCAACGCCATTGGAAGTGCCGTGGGGACCCGGGCGTTGACACCGCGCGATGCCATTTTCATGGCGATGGTGTTCAACTTCCTTGGCGTGTTGTTGATGACCGCCATCAGTAGCGAAGTGGCCGACACCATTTCCAACATGGTCCATCTGACCGGTACCGGAAGCGACACCATCGGGTCGACCGAGAACGCCATCATCGTCCTGGCCGCCGCGATGTTCGCCATCGTGGTGTGGGCCACGGGAGCCTGGTGGTTCGGCATCCCCACCAGCGAAAGCCATTCTTTGATCGCCGGGCTGACCGGAGCGGCCCTCGCGTTGGGAGGTTTCTCGGCGGTCAACGCTGGCTCGTGGACCAAGGTCGCCATCGGCCTGGGGGTCTCCTCGGTGCTTGGATTCGGTTTTGGGTGGGTGTTGGTGCGCATCATCGAGGCGTTCGCCAGACGAGCCGATCGTTTCAAAGCTGAGCGGACCTTCCATCGCTTGCAAGTCGCCGTGGCGGCCCTGATGGCCTTCCTGCACGGTGCTCAAGACGGGCAAAAGTTCATGGGTGTATTCATGCTGGCCTTGTATCTCAACGGTTCGGCGACAAAAGCTGCCGACGGCACGTTCGTCATCCCGTTGTGGGTCATGGCGACTTGTTCGGTCGTGATGGGGCTGGGCACCCTCGTAGGTGGCAAACGGATCATCAAGACGGTGGGGCTCGACATGGTCAAGATGCGCACCTATCAAGGTTTCGCCAGCGATTTGGCCGCCAGTGGATGCTTGTTGCTGGCCTCATTGACCGGATTACCGGTCTCGACGACCCATACCAAAACCACCGCGGTAATGGGCGTGGCCGCTTCGCGGCGGGTTTCCAGCGTCGACTGGGGCATCGCCCGCGAAATGCTGTGGGCGTGGGTGCTCACCTTCCCCGGGTGCGGCCTGCTGGGTTTTGCAATGGCAAAACTTTTCCTATTCTTATTCTGAACGTTCTGGAGGAACCATGAGATTCGGCAAAACCAAAGATCCCGACTATTTCGCGATGCTCATCGCCATGATCGATTGCTCGCTACGAACCGCCAACGCCTTGGACGCGCTGTTCAACGATTACACCGATGTCGAACACAAAGCCGACCGGATCCACGACATCGAGCACGAGGGCGACAACCTGTTGCACGACCTCACCCACGAGTTGAACATCGCCTTCATCACGCCGATCGACCGGGAGGATTTGATGCTGTTGGGAGCGCGCATCGATACCGTCACCGATGCGATCGAGGACGTAGCCCTCACCCTCGACATGATGTCGGTCCGCGAGATAAGGAGCGACACCTTGCCCATCTCGGCCCTGATGGTGGATGCCTGCAGCAAGCTGGTCAAAGCCTTCACCGAGTTCAGGGACTTCAAAACCTCCAAGAAATTGACGGCACTGCTTATCGGCGTGAATCACGACGAAGAGGCCGCCGACCGCCAATACCGCGCCTGCGTGAAAGCTTTGTTCAGCGATGAAAACATGAAGGGCATCGACATCGTCCGGTGGAAGGAAATCTACGATAAAATGGAATTGGTGCTGGATACCTGCGAGGACGTCGCCGACGCGTTGGAATTGATCGCCGTCAAGAACCGCTAGGCAAAAGAACCTTCCGCCACGCGGCAAGCTTGACCGCGAACGGCAATGTGTTGGCACAGCTGGTCGAGGGCAAGGCGACGACCCGCACCACATGCCCGTACGATTCAACCGGAGGGACGCACATCCATTTCATGGCCAAGGCATGCGCTGTGGCACCATTGCAGGCCACCTGGAGGACATGCCTGTTCGTTCTCCAGAATGTTGAAAAATCATTCGGGACAGCCTCTTTGATGGCGCTGTCGGACGACCCTGCCCTGCTGCACGAGCGCAGCACGTCCCATACAGCGATATCGTGTTCACCCAACAACGCAAGCCGTTCAAGATAGGACAGCCGCTCTCCATGGGCGAACAACGCCTCGATGATCGGCCAAAAGGCGTTGCGACGATGGGCATAGTACTGCCCTTGGCGCAACGACTCTTCGCCGGGCATGCTCCCCACGATCAGCACCGTCGCATCGGGGCACCCCACCAAGGGGAAACCGGTGATGGTCATCGCACGAAATAGTCGGGGAACTTTTCCATCAGCAATTGCTGGTCGACCAGCACATGGGCCAAATGGAGTTCCACCAAGCGGGCGGCCTCCTCGGCATCACCTTTGCGGATCGATTCCAAAACCGCGCGGTGGTCCTGGACCAAGGCCGGGATCGAGGCATGCATGAGGCTCAGTTTCCGTTCACGGTCGAAGTGCGACTGAAAGTCGTGCACCACCTGGTAGGTGGCCTCTTTGCCGACGATCTTGAACAACATGCGGTGGAACTCATTGTCCAAACGGATGAACTCGTCGTAATCGGCATGCGCGGCATGGTACTCTTGCATGATCACGTTCGACTCCAAGTGGCGGAAGGCCTTGTCGTCCATCGTACGGCAAGCTGCTTTGACGACCTCGCGCTCGACCAACGTGCGCAATTGTTGCCCCTCTTCCACCAAACGGGGATCGATGAGCGACACCATCGTGCCGCGTTGGGGCACGACATCGACCAGATGTTGGCGATTCAGGTCCAGCAACGCCTCGCGCACTGGTGTGCGGCTGATGGCCAACAATTGGCACAACGACTGTTCCGATACTGTGCTGCCGGGTTCCAATTTCAATTCTATGATGTTGTGGCGCAACACCCGGTAGGCATAATTGCGGGCACTTTCCAGGTCAAGACGTTCCAATACGGTCACGGGGCCTCCGATTGTCGGCACTTGCAAGCCTATACACAAGTTGGACTGGTATGCTAGTACATAACTACCACTCGCATGACAGCATGTCAACGGGAATTCACACCTGAGACGGGTTTCTCGTCGAGAAACCAGCCGAAACACTCGTGCAAGCGCCACCCATTGCCACCTGTATATTAGTATGTTAGAATACTAAGGACATTTCATCAGCATACGCGACGGGGAGAGAGAATCATGCAGATGACGCTTCGTTGGTTCGGTTCGGGTTTCGACAGCATCCCTTTGTGGAAAATCAGGCAGGTCCCTGGAGTCACCGGGGTGGTCAGCAGCCTGGCGGACATGGTCGCTGGCGAAGTCTGGCCGAAGGACCGCATCAGGGCGCTCAAGGATGAAGTCGAAGCCGCTGGATTGCGTCTGGCCGGCATCGAAAGCGTCAACATTCCCGATTCGATCAAGACGGCTACTGCCGAACGCGACCTGCACATCGAGCGCTACATCACTACCTTGGAACGCTTGGGAGAGGCCGGCATCGACCTGGTCTGCTATAATTTCATGCCGGTCTTCGACTGGACTCGGACAGACTTGGCCAAAGTGCGCCCCGACGGAGCTACCGTGATGGCTTATGACCAAGCGTTGATCGATTCCTTCAAACCGGAACAGATGCTGCAGGAAATGGGCCGCAAATCGAACAATTTCCGCCTGCCCGGTTGGGAACCCGAACGGTTGGCCAAGGTGCGCGAGTTATTCGAAGTCTATGCCGGGATCGATGAAGCGAAGTTGTTCGCCAACCTGGTCTACTTTCTCCAAGCAATCATGCCCACTTGCGCGCGCTACGGGATAAAAATGGCCATCCACCCCGACGATCCACCCTGGCCCGTATTTGGTTTACCGCGCATCGTGACCTCGAAGGAGCACCTGCTCAGGATTGTGCGGGCGGTCGACCATCCCTGCAACGGGGTCACCCTGTGCACGGGCTCGCTCGGTTCGAATCCTTCCAACGACCTGTGCGACGCCATCCGCAGCCTGGCAGGGCGCATCCATTTCGCCCATGTGCGCAATGTCAAGCACACCGCCGTGGGTGTGTTCGAAGAAGCCGCCCATCTTTCCAGCGATGGATCGATCGACGTGTACAAAATCCTGAAGGCCTTCCATGAGGCCGGATTCGATGGCGTGATGCGGCCCGACCACGGCCGCACGATTTGGGGCGAGATGGCCTTGCCGGGTTATGGTCTGTATGACCGGGCCATCGGAGCGGCCTATCTGTTGGGATTGTGGGAAGCGATCGGGAAAAACTGACGATGGCGGGCTCTTCCTTGACATCGACAGGGGTCTCTTCTATCATGACTTCAGCTTTATGGAATATCATTCCAAAAAAGAGGGACGTTTGCCTGATTGCACCCTGCCGGACGACTTTCACAATCCGTTGGACCGTTTGACCAACGACGCCATCGTGCTCGACGACGACGATGCGGTCGCCACGGCTTTGCGCCCTCTTGCGGCAGGCCGGGCAGTCACGCTCCTGGGACAGCGGATTGTAATCGCTGAGGACATCCCGGCCGGCCATAAATTCGCCTTCAAGCCGATCGTTGCCGGTACGCCCGTGCTGAAGTACGGCCATCCCATCGGTCGTGCCGTGACCGACATCGCCCCGGGCCGGCACGTTCATCTGTACAACCTCCACAGTGCCTTGGACGAACGCATCGATGATTCGTTCAGCGAGGAGCCTGCCTCCTTATGTGTTCAAGCGCCCGCCTCCGCTACCACCATGATCGACGCATATGTACGCGATAACGGCCAAATCGCCATCAGAAACGAGATATGGATCATCCCCACGGTCGGATGTGTCGCCCAGGTCGCCTCAGCTTTGGCTGTGTGGGGCAACGAGCGTCTGGCTGACAGAACGTTCACAGGCATCGACGCCTTCACCGCCTTGGAACACCCCTACGGTTGTTCGCAACTCGGGGTCGACCACGAGCGCACCCGCACGGTCTTGGCCGCATTGGCCGCCCATCCCCATGCCGCCGGAGTGTTGCTGGTCGGCCTGGGGTGCGAGAACAACACCATGGAAACCTTCCTCGAGATGCTGGATGGCCATACCCGCTCCAAGACAGCTTGGATGGTCTGCCAACACGTACCCGATGAGTTCGAACACGGCACGCGTTTGTTGGCCCACTTGGCGACGCTAGCGGGCCAAGCACGCCGAACGGCCGTACCGCTTGGCAGGTTGGTTGTTGGCCTCAAGTGCGGGGGCTCGGATGGTTTGTCCGGCATCACCGCCAATGTTCTGGCAGGCCTGTACAGCGACATGCTGACAAGCTGTGGTGGGAGGACCATCCTGACCGAGGTTCCGGAGATGTTCGGGGCCGAGTCCATCCTGGCCAAACGGTGTGCCGACAACGTCGTCCGTTCGCAATTGATTTCCATCGTGGAGACCTGCAAGCGCACCTTCACCAATAACGGCCTGCCGGTATACGAGAATCCGTCGCCCGGGAATAAAGCCGGCGGGATTACCACACTGGAAGAAAAATCGCTGGGATGCGTGCGCAAGGGAGGGTCCTCCCCTGTCGTCGCCGTCATCCCGTACGGTGGTACAGTCCGGCCTGCTGCCGGCTTGCAGGTCTTGGAGGGCCCTGGCAACGACCAGGTCTCAATCACGGCCCTCGCGGCCGCCCATGCCCACCTCATCTTGTTCACAACCGGTCGGGGAACCCCGCTCGGGACGGTCGTACCGACTATCAAAATCTCTTCCAACACCCCTCTGGCCGACGCCAAACGGGGTTGGATCGATATGGATGCAGGCATGCTCATGCACGAAGATCCGCATACGGTTCTGGAAAGGCTCGCTCTGTTGCTCCAGGAGGTCGCCTCCGGGCGCAGCAAGACCCGCAACGAGTTGAACCGGAACCGTTCAATCGCAATCCTGAAGGATGGAGTGACGTTATGAGACAATTCATGGACAAGGACTTCTTGCTCACCAACGCGACAGCCCGGGAGCTGTTCTGGGAACATGCGGCCGACCAGCCGATATTCGACTACCATTGCCACCTGATCCCGGCCCAGATCGCTACCGACAAGAGCTTCGCCAACCTGACCGAGATCTGGCTGGGTGGCGACCATTACAAATGGCGGGCCATGCGGACCGTCGGCATCCCCGAGCGGCTCATCACCGGCGATGCCCCCGATTACGATAAATTCCTGGCATGGGCTGCAACCATGCCCCAACTGCTTGGCAATCCGCTCTACCACTGGAGCCATTTGGAGCTGCAGCGCTATTTCGGGATCCATGAACCGTTGAATCCCGAGACAGCCGCTTCGATTTGGAAGCGGGCCAACGCCCGCTTGGCCGAAAGCGACATGAAGGTGGCCGGAATATTCAGACGCTTCAACGTCGCTGCAGTGGGCACGACCGACGATCCCGCCGATGATTTGGAACTCCACCGCCACATCAATGCCGGTACGGCTCCCATCGGCAAGATCGACACGGCCGTGATGCCCTCCTTCCGGCCCGACAAAGCCCTCACCATCCAAGCGCCCACTTTCGCCGCTTATATGGAGAAACTGTCCGTTGCCGCAAACTTGCCGATCAAGACGGTCGGCGACGTCTGCGCCGCGTTGGCCAAACGGTTGGCGTTCTTCGTCTCGCGCGGTTGCAAAGCCAGCGACCACGGCATCCCGATGGTCCCCTATCGGATCGAGCCGGATGCATCCATCGAACAAACCTTCCGTAAAGCATTGGCGGGCCAGAGCCTTACAACCGAGGAAATCGAGAGCTATCAAACCAAAGTGATGCTGTTCATCGCAACCGAGTACGCCAAGCAAGGCATCGTCATGCAGCTGCACCTCAACTCGATCAGGAACCTCAACCCACCGATGTTTGCCAAACTCGGCCCCGACACTGGCTTCGATGCTTCGCACGATCTGCCGGTCGCCCAACGCTTGGCACAATTCATGGGGGCTTTGGAAGCAACCGGCAGCATGCCCAAGACCATCCTCTACACCCTCAATCCAAAAGATTATTATGTGTTGGCAACCCATATGGGAAGCTACCAAGGCGGGGGGATTCCCGGAAAGATCCAGTTGGGATCGGGCTGGTGGTTCTGCGACCACAAAGACGGCATGGAGGAACAGATGCGCATCTTGGCCAACTTAGGCTCGTTGCCGCGTTTCGTCGGGATGTTGACCGATTCGCGCAGTTTCCTCTCCTATCCACGCCACGAATATTTCCGCCGGATCCTGTGCAACCTGTTGGGTACCTGGGCCGAAGCCGGCGAGGTTCCCGCAGACATGAAGTTGTTGGGGACCATCGTCCGGGACATTGCCTTCAACAATGCCCGTCAGTATTTCGGATGAAGAACAAGAGGCGACAAGCATGTTGGACGAAATCGATGCATCGGAAGGGACTACAGGCCGGCTGCTCAGCTCGGCGGTACGCACGCTCCATATTTTGGAGCATCTGGCGGGCCACAAGACCATCAATCTCGAGCGGTTGGCTGGTGAAAGCGGTCTGCCCAAACCTACCTTGTATCGGTTTCTGTCCACCTTGGTCGACCTCGGCTATGTCTACCGGGATGACAACGACCAGTATTCCTTGACCCTTAAAATGTTCAGCATCGGCTCGAAGAGCCTCGTCCACATGGATTTGGTGCGCATCGCCAATCCGGTGGCTGAAGATTTGGGCAGGTGTTTGCACGAGACGGTCCACATGGGGGTGCTCGATGAGGACCAAGCGATGTACGTCCTGAAAATCGAATCGCGCTACACGATCCGGATGTACTCCAGGGTGGGCAAGCGCATCCCGCTCTATTGCACGGCTATCGGCAAGGTGTTGTTGCATGGCCTTGAAGACCAGCGGTTGGAGAGCTTTCTTGCATCGACCGAGTTTGTCCCGTTCACCCGCAACACCATCGGCGACGCCAAGACATTGCGCAACGCTTTGGACCTGGTGGGTGCCAACGGGTACGCCGAGGACGACGAGGAACATGAGGAGGGCATCCGCTGCATCGCCGCTCCGGTGCATGACCATCAAGGGAGAGTCGTCGCCGGCTTGTCGGTCTCCTGGCCGGTGTTCCGCTTCGACGAAAACAGCAAGGCCGACTACATCGCGGCGGTGCGGCAGTCGGCCTTGACAGTATCGAAGCGGTTGGGGTTCCTAGGTCAGCGCTGAACTCGTCCTGAACCATCCCCTTTGAGCAATGCTTCGACCTCGCTTGTGGTGATGAGATTGAAGTCACCCGAAACGCTGTGCTTAAGGCACGATGCCGCCACGGCGAATTCCAAGGCCTGCGCTTCTTCCATGTGCCTCAGGCCATGAATCAGACCGGCTGAAAAGGAATCCCCCCCGCCGACGCGGTCGACAATGTCGTCGATGACGTAATGCCGGGAGGTGAAGAATCCCTGCTTGCCGGCCAGCACGGCCCGCCACCCGTTGCGGTCGGCGCTGATGCTCTCGCGCAACGTGATGGCGACATGGCTCACGTTGGGGAACATCGCCTGGACTTTGGCGGCCAACTGGCGGTAAACCTCGTCGGACAGCTGGCCTTTGGTGACATCGACGTCGGCTTCGATGCCCAAGCACATCTGGATGTCTTCTTCGTTGGCGACCACCACATCGGCATGCTTGACCAATGTCCGCATCACTTCAGGGGCTTTCTTGCCGTAATTCCACAACTTTTTGCGGTAGTTCAAATCGATCGAGACGGTCAAACCCAATTGCTTCGCTTTGGACATCGCCGTCAAGGCGCAATCGGCAGCGCTCTGCGAAAGGGCCGGGGTGATGCCGGTGACGTGGAACCAACTGGCTGCTGAAAAGATGTCCTCCCAGTCGAAATCGGCCGCTTTCGCCAGACTGATGGCCGAGTTCTCCCGGTCGTAGACGACTTTTGAAGGGCGTTGGTTGGCACCCGTTTCAATGAAGTAGATGCCCATCCGGCCAGTCTTGGTGCGCTTGATGGCCGACACGTCGACCCCGTGCCTGCGCACTTCGGCGACGGCGGCATCGGCGATGGCATTGTCGGGCAGGGCTGTCACAAAACGGGAGCTGTCGCCTAGCAAGCTCAACGAAACGGCGACGTTGGCTTCCCCACCCCCAAAGGTGGCCTCCAACGCCGGCGATTGAAAAAACCGTTCATGCCCGGGTGATTTCAACCGCAACATGATCTCCCCGAATGTCACGACACCTCGCATGTTCCACCTCCTGCATGCATACGATATGGCCGAATTATAGCACGGTGGAGGCAAAGGTCAATCCATAATGAAATATTGTTCCATTTTTCAATCAACCATGCTATAATCGGCTTGAACAATCCCTATGGACCGAGCACAGGAGGCTTGCAGATGGCAGACATGAATACGATGATCCGTTCGATCGGTGTGGTGCCGGTCATCAAGCTCGACACCCCAGAACAGGCCGTCCCCTTGGCACAAGCCCTCATCGCCGGCGGGTTGCCGTTGGCCGAGGTCACCTTCCGCACCGCGGCAGGGGAAGAGGGCATCAGGCGAATGCGGGCCGCCTTCCCCGCCATGCTTGTCGGTGCCGGCACAATCACGTCTATCGAATCCGCCCGCAAGGCGATCGCCGCCGGGGCCCAATTCATCGTTAGTCCGGGTTACAGTGCCGGATTGGTGGCCTATTGCATGGGAGAATCGATTCCGGTCTATCCCGGCGTCAACAATCCCAGCCAGATCCAGCAAGCCATGGAACAGGGCTTGAGCGTGCTCAAGTTCTTCCCAGCCGAAGCATCCGGAGGCATCGAGATGCTCGACTCATTGACCGGACCGTTCCCGACAATCCGTTTCATGCCCACTGGTGGAATAGGAATCGCCAATCTGGCCTCGTACATCAAGAAACCTTATGTGCTTGCCTGTGGTGGAAGCTGGATGGTGAAAGCGGACCTCATCAAGGAGGGCAAGTGGGATGAGATTTCCGCATTGGCCCGAGAGGCGGTCATGGCGGTGCATGGCTTCACCTTCGCCCACCTCGGAGTGAGCGAGGACGATACGAATTCCTGTATGGCTACGACGAACGCCTTCTCCTGCATGCTGCAGCCGGTCAACGAGGGCAACAGCTCGTGTTTTGCCAGTGAATTCATCGAGATCACCAAATCGACCTCGCGCGGGGCCAAGGGCCATATCGGCATCCGTTGCTGGGACATCGAACGGGCGGTTGCTTATCTGGCGGGACAAGGCTTCTCGATTGTACCCGAGACGGTCAAAAAGGATGCCAAAGGGGTCATGACGGTGGCCTACCTCGACAAAGAGATCGGCGGTTTCGCCATCCATCTGATCCGCGCCAAATAACTGTTTTACCCTGCCCATGGCGACTCCGATCCTGCATCGGAGTTTTTTTATACTTTTTCCATTAAAACAATGTTATTATTAAA
>CAZJAK010000020.1:0-36407 GCA_964543935.1 uncultured Spirochaetaceae bacterium | reverse complement strand
ACCTCGCGTTGGCCGCACAACGTTTCCCGCAAGGGACCTGTGGCTACCAACTCGACGCTTTGGCGCGCCAACATCTCTGGCAATACGGCTTCAACTACGGCCACGGGACCGGACATGGCCTTGGATTCTGCCTTAATGTGCACGAGGGGCCCCAAAACATCTCCCCCAGGCCGGTTGCCGTGGCTTTGGCTGCGGGGATGGTTGTTTCCGATGAGCCGGGCATCTACCGGGAAGAGCAGTATGGCATCCGCATCGAGAACATTCTGGCGGTGAAGTTCGACGGCACGACCGAGTTCGGCCCATTCCTGTCCTTTGAAGTGTTGACCCTCTGCCCGTTTGAGCGGAAGTTGATCGACACCTCTTTATTGACGAGCCACGAGGTTTCCATGGTCGATTCCTATCATGCGTGGGTCCGTGAAGAATTGTCCCGACATCTCGACCCGTCGACCGCGGCATGGCTTGCCGAGGCGACCGCCGCCTTGTGACTTTACCCTTGCGCCGCCATTGGCTATATTCACTTAGACTGCATGCAGAAGGAGTCTCCCATGGTTGAGGCATTGAAGAAAAGCGACAGGATACACCGGAAAGGTCCCGTGGTGTTGGTCATCATGGATGGCGTCGGGTTCGGCAAGTACCAAGAGGGCGATGCGGTGGCCGATTCAAAAACATACCTGCTGAAGAGCTTGATGGGCAAGGCTCCCACAACGAAACTGAGGGCCCACGGTACGGCGGTAGGTTTGCCCTCCGACGAAGACATGGGCAACAGCGAAGTTGGCCATAACGCAATCGGGTGCGGCAGGGTGTTCTCCCAAGGTGCCAAGCTGGTCGCCGCTTCGATCGATTCGCGGGCGATGTTCGAAGGCGAGGTGTGGAAAAAGCTGGTGGCCAATGTGAGTCAGACCGGCAAAACGCTTCATTTCATCGGTTTGTTGTCCGACGGCAACGTCCATTCCCATATCGACAACCTCAAGAAGATGGTGGTCGAAGCCAAGTCCTGCGCTGTCAAGCGGGTCAGGGTGCATGCCCTGCTCGATGGGCGCGACGTGGGCGAATTGTCGGCGCTTGACTACTTCGATCCGTTCGCGGCCTTCCTTGCCGATCTCTCGGATGCCTCCTTCGATGCCCGCATCGCTTCGGGCGGGGGTCGCATGGTCATCACCATGGACCGTTACAACGCCGATTGGAACATGGTCAAAAGGGGTTGGGAAACCCATGTGCTCGGGGAGGGGCGGCAGTTCCCCAACGCCCACGAGGCCATCGAGACTCTGCGGCGTGAAAGCGGTGCGATCGATCAAGACTTGCCTCCGTTCGTCATAGCCGATGCAGGCGGGCCAATCGGACCGATCGTTGACGGGGACAGCGTCATCCTGTTCAATTTCAGGGGTGACCGGGCCTTGGAGATCACCAAGGCATTCGAAGCCAAGCAACTCGATGAGTTCGACCGCAAGCGTCACCCCAAGGTGGAGTACGCCGGCATGATGGAGTACGACGGTGATTTGCATGTACCGGCCCAGTACTTGGTGACCCCGCCATCGATCGACCGGACAATGGCCGAGTACCTGTGTGCCAGCAAGGTGCGCCAATACTCGATCAGCGAGACGCAAAAGTACGGGCATGTCACCTATTTCTTCAATGGCAACCGAACCGGCAAATTCGACGAAGAGTTGGAGACGTATGTCGAGATTCCCTCCGACAAGGTCCCCTTTGAACAACGGCCATGGATGAAGTGTGCCGAGATCACCGATGCCGTTATCAAAGCCCTCAAGAGCGGCAAGTACGACTTCATCAAATTGAATTATCCCAACGGCGACATGGTCGGGCATACCGGCATCTATCAAGCGGTCGTCTGCTCCATGGAAGCCATGGACCTGCAACTGGCCCGTTTAAAAACGGCCGTTGAATCTGTCGGGGGTATCCTGATCCTCACTGCCGACCATGGTAATGCCGACGACATGTTCGAGCATGAGAAAAACGGTGCGGTCAAGCGCAAAGCCGATGGTTCTCCCAAAGCCAAGACCGCCCACTCCCTCAATCCGGTCCCATTCATCCTCTACGATCCCTCCTATGCCGGAGAGTATTCGAAGGATCTGCGCAGCGGTTTGGGTATCAGCTCTGTGGCGGCGACGTGCATCGAGTTGTTGGGGTTTGAAGCCCCGGCCGATTACGACCCGAGCATCATCTCTTTTACCTGACAAGTGTATGCAGTGATGAACAGGGGGCCGTCCATGCGACGGCCCCGTTCATTACATCCGGTCGGGATGCAGCACGGGGGAGACCATGAACACCCCTGCGGCATAGGCGATCGTCCCGAAAAATTGGACGATTCCTCCGCTGAAGGTCGCCATGAGCAGGCTACCGGTGATGAGCAGGATGAATCCTCCGCAGCGGATGGCGTTGTGACGGGTTTTCTCATGTAAGAATATCGCAATGTAGCAGAGTATGGCGATCATCGCCATCAGTATGTTGGCCAGTGTAACCGGCAGGGAGGAGAAGGTCCCGGTATGGACCGCTTGCAACGTGTTGGCCGATACGGGCGAGATCAGTGCCAGCAACAAGCAAGCCAAGGCTCCGATGAAAATCAGGTGCCCGATTTTGAACATGTTGATGCCCTGTTGGAACAACCCAATCGTTAAAACGATGAATGTGCTGAAGAGCAACGCCGCCTGATGGATGACGGCTATTGTCGATGCCCCGACAAGGGTGGACGACGTGGCCAATGAATGCAGCGGAATGACCTTTATGCCGCAGAGTGTATAGGAGAGGAACAACAGCGGCAACAACCGGCGTTCCATGACCATGCGGGAGGTGTCGCGCAACGAGAGGGGGAACGATCCTATCAGCGATACCAATGCAGTGACGATCACTGGCAACATCTGGCGGCTGAACACGCTGATGGGAATCGCAACTGAACTACTTGCTCCGGGATTGGCGAACAAGACGATGACAGCCGTCTGTCCGCTAGCGACCACCAGCAGGAGGGTTAACAGCACATGGCTTGAAAGACCGCTTATCCGAAGATATTTGTTCATGACGTGCCGATTAGATCAGTTCCCGGTAGGCGGTGGGCATGCCGGAGACGATCAGTCGCGAGGTGTAGGCCGACCCAAAAGCCGCGATGGCCGTATCGATGGCGGTACCCAATCCACCAACCAACGGCAACAGGGCGATGGCCATCAACTCCAATCCCTGAAGGTCGATCCCCACCGCTTTCGTGGCAGCCACTAGGATGAACGGGACTTCGAACCCGAGGTTGAACGAGGTTAAAAAGGAGTATGCTGCACAATAACCGGCGATGATCATGGCAGTCTGCCAATCGATGGACGCCCCTGTTCCGGTGCCAATCAAGGTGAGAGTCAGGACAGTCGCAACCATGGCGCTACCACCCTTTCCGATGATGGTATACAACGGTATGGCTGTTCCTGCGATGCGTTTTTGGACTTGATTGTTCTTTCTGGCGGTAGGCATCAGGATCGTGGTGGCATAAAGCTGATTGGCACTGAAAAAACCTGCCAGGCATGCACTGAGGCTTCCAAAGATGATGCGGTACGGATTGCCTCGTTTGAAACCGGTCAATAGTGCGAACAGCAACGGCAGAAGCACCAACAAGCTCACTGCTGAAACAGCTCCGAGCAAGGCGAAAAAGCGCAGATTGGCGAAGAACAGGCCTTCTAGGTCCACCGTGTTGAAGAACCGGCAGGCAATGAAACCGACCGAGATTGCACCGATGACGGCAACCAAGCGGGCCAAACGGAACATGGCTTCAGAAAACGAGTTTGCCACGACATAGGCCGGACGAATTACCTCGATGTTCGGCTTGAGGGCGTATCCAAGTAATAAAGCCAAGCCCATGACAGGCAACAGGTTTGCCTCGGTGGTAAAGAATTGGGTGAATGAATTGCGCGAAACGAGCATGCCGATCAGTTGCCTGACAGAGATTGCCTCCAAGGTGGACGGCAAAGATGCAAATCGGTGCATCGGCTCAAGATTATCGACAGGGAACGGAAACAACGTCACCGCCGCTGCAGCTGTAGCGCATAGCAACGCGGTGGTGAGCAGACTCCACAACAGGGTGGACGCAAGCATCATCGGGGTGCGCTCATGCCGGCGCAACGAGGAGATGCCGGCTGCGAATGCGATGAAAACGAATGGAAACAGGATGAATATGCCGGCATCGATCAATACAGGCACCGCTGCCTCGATGATCGTATGGAACAGAGCGTACTCGCCAAGTAGCAAGGAGGCCGAGAATCCCAGAGCAATGGCAGCCGGATAAGTCATCCAAGTTTTCATAACCGCAACCTTATCCCATCAGGTGGTGTAAGTCAATGAACGCCACGCGCTCAACTGTTTCCAAGCAGACGGTCTATACGATAATCGGCCAAGGAATCCATGCGCAACCAAGCCGATAACAACGAGCTTACCCGGCCGATGCTGTCGAAGTCCAAACGCAGATGGGCGCCCAACAACAACAGATAGGCCATTTCTTGGAATGATTCCTTCCGATACCACACGATGCCGTCGTATTCATTGTACTTGATGAATGCTCTGACCTGTTCCGATTCCAACAACGTCTTCAATGTCAACGTTGGATCGACAGGCTCTTGTGCCAAGGCTTGCAACAGGGCTTCGGGTGGATAGGCGAGCAGTGCGCTTGCCGTTAAAATCGTCCCGACTCGGTCGGCGGCTATACCCGATTGGATGGCGGCTTCGTGAAAAAACGCTCCCAATTGCAAACGTTCAAGGGCAACTTGGGCATCATGGATGGAACCATATTCACCGACGAATTGCATAAGCAACAGCGCGGCGTTCATCAACAACGGCAATTCATGCAACGCAACAGCTCCGGCTTGGAAGGCTTCCCTCCACGTGCGATCCGGGCTGTCCATCGGATGCCTGTCGGCCTTAAATGCATCCACCAACCGCTGCATCCGTTTGACAAGGGTCAAGGGGTCGACTTCCTGGACCGTGAGGCCCAAGGCTTTTCCGACAGCCGGATCCATGGCTTCCATCAAAGCTGTCAGGCGGGCATATGCTTCACCGGCCAACAGCAGGTATTTGCGTTCCGAGGCAGCGGTTGACGAACCGGCCGTCATGCCACTGGCCATCTTCAACATCTGCGGTGAACGGAAATTCTCCAAGGCCTTGTAAAGCGCTTCCAACCGTATTGAGCGCACGTCTTCTTCGAACGTTCTCGTTCCATTGCCTGCCAAGCGTTTGCACAATGTCTCAAGGCTACCGTCAAAGTCCTCGATCTCGCGGATGTCGATGAACACCTTGGTCTGATAGCCTTCCAAGGAGGTCCACAAACCTTCGTCGAATACGGTTATCGACGGGACCATATAGGTCAGCCCGCTGGTGAATTCGTTCCAGACGAGGAAGCGTCTCCCGCCTATTTTCAGCATAAGGCTTTCCGCTAAAGAGACCGTCTTCACCTCCCGTGAACCGTCGACAAGTCTTTCCAGCTTGGGTTCCGACATGTGCAACCGCCCTTGAACCCGTTCGAACTGGTTGTTGTACAACACCAAAACGCGGGTGTTGTGATCGCCATTCACATAGGCATAGACCGATTCAACCGGCTGATCGTCCTCGACCATGTCGAACAGTTGGAAATGGACTGAGCTGGAGAACAATCGCCTCATCCTCAACAATGGGAAAATCCGCCGTTCATGTTCCTGTATCAGCCGGGAGTCGGGTTTTTCATCCCAATAAGCCCGGCTATATTCCATCCCGTATTTCTCCTTGAAGCCCTCAATCTGACCATGGCCGAACATCGGCAAGCCTGGCATGGTCGCCAACAGGGTGCATATCCCGAAGTAACGGTCTCCATCGCCGAACTGAGCCACCGCTGTCTCCTCGTCGGGGTTGTTCATGAAGTTGACGAACCGTTTTAAAATCTCGGGATCGAATGCAATGGTGTTTTTTATCGTATCGCGATATTTTTTGTTCTCTTGGTTCTTCAACATGTTCATGAAGGCGCTGTTGTACACTCGATGCATCCCTAACGTCCTGACGAAGTATCCTTCCATCATCCAAAAGGCTTCGGCCAACAGCAGTGTGTCGGGTTGTTCGGCTGCGATGCGGTCGACAACCTCACGCCAGAATTCCTGTGGCATGCGGCGGTCGAATTCCTGTTCGTCAAGACCGCACGCAGATCGTCCCGGCACGTCTCCCCCGGAACCCGGTTTGGGATACCATAAGCGTTGCACATGCTTGCGGGCGAGTGTCATGGCGGCGTCGAAGCGGATGATGCTGAACGATCTTGCCACATGGAGGATTTGTTGGATGACGGCTTCTCGTGTGGATGGGTTTAAGAAATCGAGCTGGGCAGTATCGTTCCAAGGCATCGAGGTCCCGTCATTGCCATGGAAGATGTATTGGGTCTCCCGTGTACGTTTGTCCGTTCTCCTGAAGGTTACGGCTGCATCGGTTCGATCATAATAATGATCATCGATCTTAATCTCGATATCGGGATCGTCAGAAAGATCCATGCCATGATAGGAATAACTGGGAAACGGAGGCCACGGCGTGGAGATGAATAAATCGGGATGGTGGAGGACCCAATCGCTGTCCAAGCCGGTGTGGTTCGGGACCATGTCGCTGGCTAGCCGCAATCCTCTGGCCCGGCAGCGGGCGTTCAACGAGTCAAGCGCTTGCCATCCTCCGATTGCGGAGGCGATATCATACCCTTTCAACGAATAGGCCGACGCTTGTGCCTCCGGATTCCCGCAGGCATTCTTGATGCGTTTTGAGGCATTGCTGCGCTCCCATAATCCTATCAACCATAAACCCGTGAACCCCCGTTTCACCAAAACATCCAACTCCCGGTCAGGTATGGCGTCCAGAGTTTTTATCGGATAGCCGTATTCCCGCGACAATTGGTCGAGCCATACGAGGGTGCTTTTAGCAATCAAGACGACGTTCGGCATCCAATTGCTGTCGGCGCTGAATGCCTCATGCTCTGGAAAACCCGATAAGGGGTCCTTCTTGTAATCGGGGACTTCGCTTGGCCCGGGCACACCCGGTAGACGGATTTTATCCTCCTCCCGCATGGCGTCGAGGGCCCTGAGCAACATCGTCAACAAGTCTTCGGGAAGCAGGTCTTGCCAGTGTTCAAGCACATAAGCGATTTGGTTTTCTAGTGAATCGGGGAAAAGCCGGGCGGGTTCGGTCAGGAAGGTGTACAGGTCCTCTTCGAATTCTCCCAAGCGGGGAGCCGCCTTGGTGTAGCCTCCCATGAGGGCTGTCAACGCTTGGCTGGCCGGAGGAAACTGCACTCCTGGAGGATTGAGCAGTGGTCGGGCAGCTTTCATGACCGCAGTATTCTCAAGTAAGACTTGGTGGATGAAGAACCCGCGGGCTGTCTCTTCCATGAAATAGGGGAGGTTCGGCCGTTCGTCCATCAACACCGGCGATGGGAATTCCACAGCATAAAAAGCCAACACGTCCTGGCAGGCATGGATGCGGGCGATCTGTGGAGACAGACGAGTGAAAAAATCGGGATTCTGTTCCACTAAATATCGGGAAACAACCGATTGATAGAGAGTGTGCAGTACACCGACGGCATTGATTTTTCCGGCTGAGAGAAATGATTGCCCACCCTTTTTCTTTTGCAGGGAGTTGTAGGCGTGGGTCAGTTCTTGTGCTTGTTCGAGCATGGAGTTCAGCGAGGGAAGCGAAGAAAACAGCGGCTTGCGGTAATCCAATTCGTTCCGGATGCGTGCCGCAATGCGTAAATCTCGTGATGCCATGGTTTGCTCCTATCACAGTGTCAGCTCGTCGTCACAGTATACCACGGGCACTACGCTGGCGAAATATAAAACGCTGTGGATATGCATTGCCAGACTCTCTGCAGTGATGAAAACGGTTGCCTAAATTGTACATCAATATGGCAAATTCATGGCAATGAATGCTCAATAGGCAATGATTGAGTTCGGCAACCATGGTCAATGAATTGACCGAGCACATCGATTGCAGATGCCGCAACCAAAGGCCATGCGATCATTTCCTCATTGTTGAACCGACCGAGCACATGGGAGGCCACATCCCCGTGCCGGGGCCGACCAACTCCGATACGCAACCGCAGGAACCCATCCGAACCGATCGAGTTCTTGATTGAACGCAATCCATTATGCCCTGCCAAGCCACCCCCGGCTTGCAGGCGGACAGTTGCGAAATCCAACTCGACGTCATCGTGCACCACCAGCAGCTCTTCCGGTTCGATATTGAAGAAATGGAGGGCTTCGGCGACGCTCTGACCGCTGAGATTCATCAACGTCATGGGCTTGAGGACCGCCATGGAACATCCACGCCATCCGATACGGGACCATTCACCATGGAATTTGTGTTGCCATGAAGGAGTGGCGTCCCAATGTGATTGCCAAGCCGTACCGAACATCCAAGCGGCATTGTGACGGGTAGTGGCATACAGAAGCCCTGTGTTTCCCAACAGTGCGGTCAAGCGAATCATGGCATCATAATAGGACGCCGATGGCGCGGTGGGCAAGCTCTCTTGTGTTTGACCCATGGAATTGATACACTCAGCCAATTCCATCCGCCGGAACAAGGAGCATGAGAATGACCCGATCTGATCATTTGTTCGCATTGGCCGATGAAAGGATTTTGGTCCTGGATGGAGCGATGGGGACCATGATCCAGAGCATGGAAACGGACCCTCAGGATTTCGTGTTGTCGTCGGACGATGCTTCGCAACCCGATATCGCCGCATTGATGTGCAATGAAGTGTTGACGTTGACCCGTCCCGACATGATCTATGCCATCCATCAGTCCTATCTTGCTGCCGGTGCCGACATCATTGAGACCAACACGTTCGGAGCAAACGACTTTTCATTGGCCAGCCATGGTTTGACGGACCTTTGTTACGACCTGAACTTGGCGGCTGCCGAGATAGCGCGAGCGGCAGTGGAGGACTTCGAACGGGAACATCCCGAACGGGTGGCCTTCGTGGCCGGAGTGCTAGGTCCGACCGGGTCTTCAGCCTCCTTCTCCCCCTCGGTTGAAGATCCCGCCTACCGGGAACACTCCTTCGCCGATTTCCAAGTGATGTATGAACGCCAGATCGAGGGGTTGCTCGATGGCCGCGTCGACCTGCTACTCGTGGAGACAGTCTTCGATACGTTGGTTGCCAAGGCTGCAGTATGCGCAGCATTGGAATGTTGTGCCCGGCGTGGCATTACCGTACCACTCATGGTCTCGGTGACCTTGAGCGATGCCAGTGGCAGAACCCTTTCCGGACAAACTTTGGAGGCCTTCATCGCTTCGATGTCGGCTTACCCGTTGTTCTCGCTGGGCCTCAACTGCTCGTTGGGAGCCCGTGCACTGGAACCGTTTGTCAGGATTCTCGACAGCATGTCACCATTCAGGACCAGTGTCCATCCAAACGCAGGCCTGCCCGACTCGGACGGGAACTACCGGCAGACTCCCCAAGCATTCGCTACCGAGCTTGAACCTTTGCTCCAACAAGGGTGTCTGTCGATCGTCGGGGGCTGTTGCGGGACGAGGCCGGACCATATCGCGGAAATCTCCAAAGTTGCCCGCTCATCGCCCCCCAGAAGTCCCGAAGCGGTAAAAAACGGTCTGTGGCTAAGCGGTTGGGAAGCACAGCCTGTCGCACCCGGCCTTCCGTTCCTGGTTGTCGGAGAGCGGACCAATGTGGCCGGTTCCAAAAAATTCGCCAAAATCATCCGGGAAGGTCGCTTCAGCGAAGCGTTGGCGGTTGCCCGCCAACAAATCGCCCAAGGAGCCATGGCGATCGATGTGTGCATGGACGACCCGATGATCGACGCCACTGTAGCCATGGTGAAGTTCTTGCGTCTGGCATCGGCCGAACCCGAAGTCGCCAAGGTCCCCGTAGTGGTCGATTCTTCGGATTGGAACGTCGTGCAAGCCGCTTTGGGAGAATTGCAAGGCCGCTCCATCGTCAATTCCATCAGTCTGAAAGACGGCCCCGGGATGTTCTTGGAAAAAGCCCGTTTCATCGCCTCGCGTGGGGCGGCCGCCATCGTGATGTTGTTCGATGAGCAGGGCCAAGCCGACACGTTCGAACGAAAAATTGCCGTAGCCGAGCGCTCGTACCAACTGTTGACCGGACACGGTGCATTGGATCCTTCGGCAATCATGTTCGATCCCAATGTGATGGCCATCGCGACCGGCATAGACGGTCACGATATCTATGCCCGTGATTTCCTTCAGGCGGTCAAGTGGATAAAAATCCATTGCCCGGGTGTTTCGGTAAGTGGAGGGATTAGTAACCTCTCCTTTGCATTCAGGGGAAACGATGCCTTGCGAGAAGCCATGCATGCTGTGTTTCTACGCCTTGCCATCGAGGCAGGGCTTGATATGGCGATCATGAATCCAGCAGCATTGATCGGGCAATCCTATCCGGAAGGTCCTGTCGAGGCGGTCATCAAAGAAGCCCTGTTGGTGCAAAAGGGCAATCCGGTGGCAGCCCGGGAGGCCCTTGTGGCCTTGTCCTCGGAATTTGCCGGCCGTGGAGCAAGCACGGTCGACCAAGAAAAGTCTGCACTACAGTGGCGCTCGCTTGGACCGTTTCAACGCCTGACCGAAGCGGTCGTGCGTGGTGACGAATCGTTCCTTGCTGCTGACTTGGCCGAAATGGGTGACGTGGATGCGGTGACCCTCATGGAACAACCGTTGATGGATGGCATGAAGGAGGTTGGCCGGCTGTTCGGGCAAGGGAAGCTCTTCCTTCCCCATGTGATTAAAAGCGCCCGGGTGATGAAATTGGCGGTCGATATTCTCAAGCCACGTTTTGAAGCGGGACAGGACGGGAACGTCAAGCCGACTGCGACGATCGTATTGGCCACCGTGCGTGGCGATGTCCACGACATAGGCAAGAACATTGTTGCCTTGGTGCTGCGTTGCAACGGATTCAACGTGATCGATCTGGGAACGATGGTCGACGGAGCAACGATTGTGGAGGTTGCAGTACGCGAGCATGCCGACCTCGTCGGACTGAGTGGTTTGATCACCCCATCATTGTTGGAAATGGCTGAAGTCTGTTCTTCGTTTTCACGTCTTGGGCTTGCCGTCCCCATCCTCATCGGAGGAGCGACAACCTCCGAAGAACATACCGCCCGAAAATTGTATCCGTTGTATCGCGGGAAAGTGTTCCACGCCGGCGATGCTTCCCAAGCAGTCCAGGTGGCGCTTCGGTTGATTGCACCCGAAAAGGACGATTACATCCACTCCTGTTCACAACGCTACGAAAAGTTGGCAGCCAACTGCAGTGTCGACCCGATTCGGCTTATCGACCTAAAAGAAGCGCGCACAAGAAAATTCATGAAAACCCAAAGTGCACCACGGCCGAAGTCTTTGGGAATATTCGATATTGAAGGCAAAGTCGACGAGTTGCTCCCGTTGCTGAACTGGAACATGTTCGCATCCGCATGGGGTGTTCCGTCAACAAGCCCGGAAGGACAAGCTGTGTTGGCCGATGCCAAGGCTCTGTTGGCCGACCCCATGTGCAGGAAAACCTTCGACCGGTCGTGCAAAGCGGTGGTGGCGTTGCTTCCGGCCAGGTCGGTCGACGAGACGGTCGAGATTTCCGATCCGCTCATGCAACGGATCGTGGCATCATTCACCTTCGCCCGCATGCAGGATTCAGCAGCAACGACTTGCAGGTCTTTGGCCGATTACGTGCTGGCCTCGGACCAATACGTGGATACTGTCGGCATGTTCGCGGCCACAGCCGGTTTGGGAATCGACTTGTTGGCCAAACGCTATCGCGATGATGGCGACGAATACCGGGCATTGATCGTCGCTTTGTTAGCCGACCGTTTAGCCGAGGCCTTCAGTGCCTATCTGCATCACGAGACGGCACATCGGTGGTGGGGATTCGAACAGGCTGCTTCCATCAGGCCGGCGGTCGGATTCCCCTCCGATCCCGACCATTCCCATAAAGCCATGCTTTTTTCTGCGCTGGAAGTCGAACGCAGGACCGGTATCAGGCTTTCCCCTTCATTCGCCATGGAGCCGGGTGCGTCGGTATGCGGCTTCTACTTTGTCGCAGAAGGTGCGCGCTATTTCTCGGTTGGCGAGGTCGGCGAGGATCAGATGCGGACATTAAGGAGGACCAGTTTGGCGGATGAAGCGCTTTTACAAGCCATGTATGCCCGAAAAGACTGGCCAAAGGAGACCTCAGATGGCATGATGGAGGTCGTGGGAGGAGACGAGCGTCGATGAAAGTGACCGACATACTTGCCACAGCCAGACAACCTTTGTTCACGTTTGAGTTGTTGCCTCCGTTGAAAGGCCACACGATGGAGGCAATCAATGCTACCATAGAAGCGCTCCTTCCGTTCCATCCCGCCTACATCAACATCACCAACCATCAACAAGAGGTGGTCTACATCGATCGTCCCGATGGTCTGGTCGAACGCAGGACCGTTCGCAAACGGCCGGGAACGGTCGCACTGTCAGCCGCCATCCAATACCGCTACGGTATTCCGGTCGTGCCCCATCTCATCTGCGGCGGTACGACGCGCGAGGAACTGGAAGACCAACTGATCGACTTGAACTTCCTTGGGTTGGACAATGTGTTCGCCCTTCGCGGTGATCCTCCCCGCGGCGAGCGACGTTTCATACCCCAAAAAGGTGGATACGAACATACCGACGGAATGGTGAGCCAGATTGCAGCCATCAATACGGGAGTATATCTTGATCCGACTCTTCAAGACCCGGTGGCGACTTCTTTTTGCATCGGGGTGGCTGCTTATCCCGAGAAACATAGCGAGGCTCCCAATTTGGAATACGACATCGCCATGCTCAAGCGAAAAGTCGATGCAGGCGCCCACTACATCGTGACCCAGATGTTTTTCATCAACGAACGGTATTTCTCATTCGTGGAGCGTTGCCGTGCAGCAGGCATAGCGGTTCCCATCATACCCGGCATCAAACCGTTGGCCCGTAAGAGCGATGTGGACCTGTTACCGCAAACCTTCCACGTGGACCTGCCCGGGCAATTGGTCGAAGAGGTCGCCGCCGCCCGCACCGCAAACGAGGTGCGTGAGGCAGGGATCCGCCATTGCATCGCCCAGGTTGCGGCTTTGCTTCACGCCGGAGTTCCCGGTGTCCATTTCTATACCCAAGGCAAACCCGACTCGGTCGCCCGGGTCGTGCAAGCGACATTCACCTGACAGGGAGGAACAAGACATGGCTGACAAGAAGGTTTCGGTACAGGCATTGGCTTCCAAGAAGGCGCTTCAGATCCTGATTGCATTGTTGTTCATCACCCTCGGTATCATCGGATTCTCCTCGAACAAAGGAATCGGAGCATCGTTGTCGAACGAGTTGTCGAAAATGTTCGGTAACGGGGATCAAGAATTGTTGCTGTATGTCATCTCGACCGTCGAACTGCTCTGCGGAGTATTTTTATTGGCTGCCCTTTTCGTGAAAGCCATTCCAGCCAACATCGTGAAGCTGTCGATGACGGCCGTATGGATCGTGTGGATCGCCATCATCGTCGTGCTCGACATCCTTACCGTCGACTTCGGCAAGCTCGAAGGAGTGAGATGGTTCGTCTGGCTCGAGCAAATCGTGATGCACCTCATCGTGCTTGCGGGGATCTTGAAAGTCCAGGAAAACTGAAGCTAGCGGGATCGGGTAACCCCGACTCTGGGACAGGTTTCTTTCAGCGGGCATTTCGAACATAACGGCGATACCGGCTTGCAGATGCGCTGGCCGAAGGTCACCAACAACTCGTTTAACGGGATCCAGTACCTTCTCGGCATGATGGCCTCGAGGGCTTGTTCGGTCTGCTCGGGGCCGTCTGTTTTCACCCAGCCCAACCGATTGGAAATCCTATGGACATGGGTGTCGACGCATATCGCATCGATACCGAATCCCAGGTTGAGGGTGAGGTTGGCGGTCTTTGGTCCCACTCCCGGCAATGCCATGAGCAGCTGCCGATCGGATGGGACCGCTCCGCCGTAAGACTCCAGCAAGGTCGCGGCGATTGCCCTGAGATTCTTGGCTTTGGTACGATAAAATCCCGCTGGATAGATGGCTTCGGCAATGGTTTGTTCGGACAGGTCGACCATCCGTTGCGCCGTACCGGCCAGATCCAACAACCGCTTTGAGGCTGCCATGGTCGTCTCGTCTTTGGTACGTAACGAAATTACAGTAGATACCAATACGGCGAAAGGGTCATGAATGCGCCGTTCTGCAATCGCAGAGACCGACGGCAAGCCGGCCCCGTCGGCTTGCAATGCTTGCGTGATCAAGCTGAAGGTGGTGTCCCAATCAATCATCATGCTGAGATTGTAGCGGTTCCGCCTACTTTGGACAATCAAACCGCGCCATTGGGCCAACTTGACAGCCAGGCAGGAAAAGCCGTAGCCTGTGGCCTATCATGATAGTCGTTCTGAAACAACAGGTTACCGAAGAGCAGAAGGGCAGGATCCGCGATTTCCTCAAGGGCCGGGGGTTCAAGGTCAAGGAGATTGTCGGTCAAGAGGAGACAGTGTTCGGTGCTGTCGGAACCAATCGGATCGATATCCGCGAGGTGGCAGTGCTCGAAGGGGTGGCCAATGTCATCCCCATTTCCAAACCGTACAAACTGGCTTCGCGCGAGATGAAAAAGAGCGACACCATCGTACAAGTCGGTGCCGTGCGTATCGGCGGTCCCCGTCTGGTTGTGGCGGCCGGCCCGTGTGCGGTCGAGAGCCGCGAGCAAGTCATGCGGATCGCCAAGTTGGTGCGCGATGCCGGTGCGGTCATGTTGCGGGGGGGAGCCTTCAAGCCGCGATCGTCGCCGTATGCCTTCCAAGGTTTGGGAGAAGAGGGCTTGCAGTACCTCAAAGAGGCCGGGGAAGCCTGTTCCATGCCGGTCATCAGCGAGATCGTCAGCTCCAAAGACGTCGACATGATGCTCGACTATGTCGACATGTTCCAGATCGGTGCCCGCAACATGCAAAACTTCGAACTGCTCAAGGCCGTCGGGAAAACAGGCCGACCGGTCTTGCTCAAACGGGGATTGGCCGCCACCATCGAAGAGTGGCTCATGGCCGCCGAATACCTGATGTCGTCTGGAACCGATCAGATTGTGCTGTGTGAGCGGGGCATCAGGACGTTCGAGCCATCGACCCGCAACACCTTGGACATCAGCGCCATTCCGGTGGTGCGCAAGCTTAGCCATCTACCGATCATCGGGGATCCCAGCCACGCCACCGGGTTGCGCGACATGGTCGCCCCCACCTCGTTGGCCATTGTCGCCGTCGGGGCCAGCGGTTTGGTGGTGGAAGTCCACGACAATCCCGACAAGGCGCTGTCGGACGGTCCCCAATCGCTGTATCCTGAACAATTTGAAAAATTGGTGCGCGACATCCAGGCGCTCTGTCCGGTAGTGGGGAAATCATTGGAACGGATCCCTACCGCCCAAGCCGAGGTCGAAATTTGGTCGTCCTCCGGTGTGGGAATCCCGACTGCAGCTCATGTATCCATTGCCTTCCAAGGCGACCACGGGGCTTTCAGCGAGCAGGCCATCCGCAGAGTTTTCGACGATCAAGCCGTTTCATTGCCATGCAGGACGTTTGCCGATGTGTTCGATGCCGTTCAGTCTGGGCAAGCCCGCTATGGCGTGCTGCCAGTCGAGAATACATTGGGCGGGACGATCAATGAGACATTGGACCTTTTGAACACCCATCCCGATTTGACAGTGGTTGCCGAGAAGCAACTGCGCATCGTGCATTGCTTGATTGGAGTCCCCGGAGCAACGCTCGAAGGTGTGCGGCAGGTCTATACCCATCCACAGGGCTTGGCCCAGTGTTCCCGTTTCTTGAACACGGAGTTGGCCCATGCCGAAGCGCTGCCTTTTTTCGACACCGCCGGTGCGGTTGCCCATATCGCCCGTCTCGGGGATAAGACTGTCGCGGCTATCGCTGGTTCCGAGGCCGCCCGCTATCACCGTATGTCCATCTTGCGTGAAGGCATCGAGACCGACAGCAGCAACTTTACCCGGTTCTATGTCATCTGCAGGGAAGAACACGCGGCAGTCATGCGCAGTGCAGCAGCGGTCGACCGGGTGGCAATGGTGTTCTCAGTGAGCGACAGACCCGGGGCGTTGTTCGAGGTCCTGCACATCCTCTCGCAGTATGGCATGAACATGAAGAAACTCGAGTCGCGCCCGATTCCTGGAAAACCATGGGAGTATTCCTTCTTCGTTGAATCCGAATTGGTCGAACCATCCCGTTTCGAAGAAGCGGTGGCTACATTGACCGCCGCCTGCAGTTCGTTCAGGATCCTGGGAACCTTCCGCAGCGATCGTTGACGGTCTGACAAAGAGGAGGCCGCCTATGGGCGATACGGTGATGTTCACCAAAACCGCTTTGGTCATGGGAGTGCTCTGTTCGCATCAGGGCGGCTTTGCAGCCTTGCTGGACCGATTGCGCACAGAGTACGGACCGATTGCACACATGGCCGGTCCGTTCCCCTTCACGTTCACCACATATTACGATGACGAGATGGGCACTCCCATCGACCGCTATTTCATCATGTTCAACAACCTGGTCGATCCCGCCAGCCTTGCCTCCATCAAACAGGTGACCAACTCGATCGAACACGAGTATGCCTTGGAAGGGAAGCGAAAGTTCAACTTGGATCCTGGCCTGCTGAGCGCCGGTAATTTCATCTTGGCGACCACAAAAAACCGCAGCCATCGGGTCCCGTTGTCGGACGGCATGTACGCCGAGGTGACGTTGATGTACATGGATAAAGCATTCCAAAGTTTCCCATGGACTTATGCCGATTATAAGAGCGAACAATTCAAAGCATTGTTCAAGGATTTCCGTCGGGAATACCTCGACCTCTTGAAAACCAACGGATGAATACTCCCATAGAAGCACATTGAGTGTCGCGGTGGTTCGTCTGTCATGCGCAGTTCCCTTGTGGCGGTCACGATCCTGGCGGTATGTGTGTGCTGCAGTAGTTGCTCCGACCAACGTATCATCGAAGTCAGGCTGGCATCGGACCATCCGTGGGAGACGGTCAGCGGCCGCAGGATGTGGTACACCTTGGTCTGGAATTGCGGTAAGTCGACCGGGAAAGCCCACTTGTCGATTGGACAGCGGTCGGCCCTTGTCAGCGTCCCTTGCCGGCAGAACACGGTGTTTGCCGCTTACCCCTTAGGAACCGGATTTCCGGCCGGAGGGGCCTCGAACCCTGTTGAGATGGCTGACACACGGATCCTGTTGGACTGGAAACAGGGCAACCTGGCAACTGTCTTGCTGGCGCTGTCCAACCGTCATCCGGAACCTGTCGCCCGCTTGAATTATGGCAAGGTGTGGCAAACGATGGAGCAATTCGATGCTCAAGGAGCATACCTGGACTGGAACCGTTTATGCCGGGACATTGTCGAACATTCACTGGACGAGGACTCGTTTCATGAGACTGCCCGGACCGATGTCGTGCTCGAGGCGTTGCCGCCTGGCTGTTGGACGTGCGCCAATCCCATGCTGCCAGCGGTGTACGGGTTTGCTGAACAGCCGGTTGTCGCCTTATCCCTGCCAGCCGGGATCACCAGCTATCTGAACCTGGAGGCCGGATGCGAGCTTCGCATCGTTGTCCCCGAACAAGCCGGGAATGCCGAGCAACAGCTTGCACCGTTTTGGCATGTAGTGCGCATGGATTCGTTATTTCTTCTTTCAGACGCAGCGTACCAAGATTTGCTGGAGACTGGACGCACGAGCGCTACAAGGGTGGAAAGCTTCACATTGCCGTGAAAAAAAGCTACAGTCTGTGCTATGGAATCAATCAGGGAACTGTACCGTATCGGGTATGGTCCATCGAGCAGCCACACCATGGGACCTCGTTTGGCCGCCACCCTTTTCAATGCACTGTATCCACAAGCTGCCCGCTTCGAAGCCAACCTCTACGGTAGCCTTGCAGCTACCGGCAAAGGGCATTTGACCGATACAGCAATCAGGGAAGTGTATGCCGGCCAAAATAAGCCGGTAGAGCTGTTATGGTTTCCCGATCAGTTCAAACCGTTCCATCCCAACGCCCTCACTCTGCGTGCTTACGCCGAAGATGGCGCATTGCTCGGCGAGCAAACCTATTATAGCGTCGGAGGGGGCAAGATAGTTCCCGAAGGTGTCTCGATTACCCAAGAAAACCACCCCTATCCTCCCGAATTAAACAAGTTGATGCCGATTCTGGCTTATTGCGAACGCGAAGGGCTACAATTGTGGGAATTTGTCGTCAAATACGAAGGTCCCGATATCCTTGCGTTCATTGAGAATATCTGGCTGGTGATGCTTGATTCGATCCAGGCGGGACTGAACCAAGAAGGGGTGTTGCCGGGAGGCCTGAAACTGCAACGGAAAGCTTCCCAGTTCTTTGCCAAGTCGAACGACATGACCGGCCCGGTAGCGACTCCCACCCGGGCGCTCAGTTATGCGTTGGCTGTCGCAGAGGAAAATGCCGGAGGGGGCAGGATTGTAACCGCCCCGACATGTGGTTCTTGCGGCGTACTCCCCGGGGTCATGTTCTACCTACGCAACCAGTACAAACTGCCCCGTATCAAGGTCCTGCGAGCGTTGCTGACCGCTGGTTTGGTGGGGACTTTGGTGAAGGCCAATGGTTCCATCTCGGGGGCCGAGGTTGGCTGCCAAGGGGAAATCGGGGTGGCCTGCGCCATGGCCTCGGCTGCTGCCGCACAGGTGCTTGGCGGTTCGATCCACCAGATCGAGTATGCCGCCGAGATGGGCTTGGAGCATCATTTGGGACTCACCTGCGACCCCATGCTCGGCTTGGTGCAGATCCCGTGCATCGAGCGCAACGCTTTGGGAGCGATGCGTGCGCTCGACCATGCCAGCTACGCTTTGCTGAGCGACGGACGGCACAAGGTGTCGTTCGATACAGTGGTCGACGTGATGATGGAAACGGGTCAAGCCCTCCCGTCACTCTACCGTGAGACTTCGCTTGGCGGATTGGCCAAGCGAAGCGGGTAGGAACTCAATCCCTGACGACGATGTTGACCAGTTTGTCGGGGACGACAATCACTTTCACCACAGCCTTGCCAGCGATCAGTTCGGCAATCCGGTCGTTGGCGAGCGCCAATTCTTTCAAGCCTTGCGAACCTTTGGCCACTTGTGCTTTCGAGCGGACCTTGCCGTTGATCTGGAACACGACCTCCACGGTTTCGTCGATGGTGAATTCTTCGATAAATGCCGGCCATTGCACATTGGCGACCGAACCCTCATGTCCCATCATGTGCCATAATTCCTCGGCCAGATGGGGGACATAGGGAGCCAACAGCAAAATCAGCGTCTCCCAGACTTCTTTCGGCAATGTCTCAAGCTTATACAACTCGTTCACAAGAATCATCATCTGCGATATAGCGGTGTTGAAATTCAACGTCGCCGTATCGTTCGATACTTTTTTGATGGTCTTGTGAAGCAGTCGCTTGATATCGTCTGAGGGTATCTCATCAACCACCGTGCGCTCTGTAAGCCGCCAGACCCGGTCGAGGAACCGGAAGACTCCCGACAGTCCGGTGGTCGCCCACGGTTTGGACACCTGCAACGGACCCATGAACATTTCGTACATCCGCATCGAATCGGCGCCATATTCCTTGATGATCTCATCGGGATTGATGACGTTCTTCAAACTCTTGGACATTTTGGCGACCACCCGTTCAAGGCGCGTCCCCGTTGCTTTTTCGATGAAGACGTCGGGACTTTGTTCCTCGACTTCGTCGATGGCGACCAAGGTCTTGTCGGGCCGTTGATAGGCAAACGAAGTGATCATGCCTTGGTTGACCAAACGCATGAACGGTTCATCGGTGTTCACGATCCCGATGTCATACAGCACCTTGTGCCAAAACCGGGCGTACAATAAGTGAAGCACGGCATGTTCGGCCCCTCCGACATACAAGTCGACCGGCATCCAATAATCAATCTTGGAGCGGGCAGCCAGCTGTTCGGTGTTGTGGGGGTCGAGGTAGCGCAGATAATACCAGCACGAACCGGCCCATTGGGGCATCGTGTTGGTTTCGCGCTTGGCAGGACCTCCACAATGGGGACAGGTGGTCTGAACCCATTCGGGAATGGTCACCAACGGGCTTTCACCAGTTCCGGAAGGAGCGTAGGAGGCCACTTCAGGCAATGTGAGCGGCAACTGGTCCTCGGGAACCGGTACAATACCGCAGCTTGGGCAATGTACAAGCGGAATGGGTTCGCCCCAATATCGCTGGCGGCTGAAGATCCAGTCGCGAATCTTATAATTGACCGCTTTCTTACCGATTCCTTGTTTCTCCAACCAGTCGTTCATGGTGGAAATGGCCTGCGTTTTGTCCAAGCCATCGAGGAAACCGGAGTTCACATGGAGGCCGTCTTTCGTCCAAGGTTGTTGTTGGACATCGACCGGACTCTTGAGGACCTCAACGATCGGAAGCCCGAAAGCCTTGGCAAAATCCCAGTCACGCTCATCATGGGCGGGGACGGCCATGATCGCACCGGTACCGTACGAGATGAGCACATAATCGGCGACCCAGACGGGAATCCGCTTGCCGTTGACCGGATTCATGGCATAGCTGCCGGTGAACACACCGGTCTTGACCTTAGCCAAATCGGTCCGTTCGAGATCTGATTTGCTGGCAGCTTGGGATATGTAGGCTTCGACCGCTTGTTTTTGGGCAGCCGTGGTCAATGTCGCCACCAACGGATGCTCAGGGGAGACTACCATGTAGGTAGCTCCGAAAAGAGTGTCGCTGCGGGTAGTGAAGACTTCAAGGGTGTCTTGGCTGTTCTCGAGCTTGAATACGACAGTGGCACCTTCGCTGCGGCCAATCCAGTTGCTTTGGCTCAACTTGATCGATTCGGGCCAATCCAATGTGTCGAGATCGGCCAGCAACCGGTCGGCGTACGCGGTGATCCTCAATATCCATTGCCTGATGTTCTTGCGGGTGACATGGGTGCCGCACCGTTCGCAACAACCCTCCTTGACCTCTTCGTTGGACAAACCGGTCAAGCAATTCGGGCACCAGTTGATGGGGGTCTGCTCCATGTAGGCCAAGCCGCGCTTATACAACTGCAGGAATATCCATTGGGTCCAGCGGTAGTATTCGACGGTGTGGGTTGAGATTTCGCGGTTCCAGTCATAGCAGAATCCCAAAGATTTAATCTGCTTGCGGAAGTTGGCGATGTTCTTCTCGGTCGTCGAACGCGGATGGGTTCCCGTTTTGATGGCATAATTCTCTGCCGGAAGTCCAAACGAATCGAACCCCATCGGATGAAGCACGTTGTACCCATTCATGCGCAGATAGCGGCAATAGATGTCGGTAGCCGTGTACCCTTCCGGATGGCCGACATGCAACCCGGCACCGGAAGGATAGGGGAACATGTCGAGCACATAGGCCCGCTTGGACTTTGCATACGACGGATCCTCGCTGACGGCGAACGTCTTCTCGCGTTCCCAGAATTCCTGCCATTTCGGCTCGATTTCCTTGAATGGATAATTGCTCATGCGCGCATATTAGCGCCGATGTCTCGGAGGTGTCAATGGAAGGCGATTTTCACCTCATTGCTCGGTTTGCTGCTTGGTTACAAGACGTACTTCCTCGATCCGTTTGCCTTTCATCGTCATGATCGAGTAGGTCCCGTAAGTGGTCTCCACAGTGTCTTGTTCGATGGGAATCGTCCCCAACCGTTCAATCAGGTAGGCCGCCAAGGTGCACGACGGATCGACACTCTCCATGTCCAGGTCCAGCTCGTCTTTGAGTTGCTGCATCGAAGTGTCGCCTTGGATTACATAGCCCTCGTCGTCCTTGCGGATACGCTCTTCGGTGTCGGTCTCATGTTCATCGTAGATTTCCCCGAACAATTGCTCGATGATGTCCTCGAGCGAGACGATGCCCGAAAGGCCGCCGTATTCGTCGAGCACCACGGCAATCTGTTGTTTTTCATGCTTGAACTGAAACAACATGTCGTCGACTTTACGGGTTTCGGGGACGTAGATTGGTTCTATCGCCAGTGTTCCGACTTGACGGTCGGTGTCTCCAGCGACAATGGCTGCAAGCATGTCGCGCACCAACAATACTCCGCTGACGTCTTCGGGGCTGCTTCCATAGACGGGGATGCGGGAGTAACCGCTTGCCACGACCGACGGAAATGCTTGCTGGAGTTCCAAAGAAGCGGGGATGCTGAACACGTCGGTGCGGTGGGTCATGATCGATTTGACGGTCGCTTCGCTGAAATGCAACACCCGTTGCACCAAGGAGGTCTCGTATTCATCGACGATGCCCTCGTCTTCGGCGACATCGACCACATGCAGCAAGGAGTCGACCGAGAGGGTCTCCTTTTTGGACTTGGCGAACAGACCAGTCAACAACGAGCTGATGAATTTTATGACGATGACCAACGGATACAGCAAGATGATCACAGCTTTGATCGGATACACGGCGAATTTCACGATGGCCACATTGTGGTTCATGGCCAATTGTTTCGGTGTGATTTCACCGAACAAGAGGATCGCCAAGGTGAGTGCACCGGTGGCAATCCCGATCGTTGCATTGCCCCATGTCGAAATGGCAAAGGTCGTGGTCAAAGCTGAAGCGCTCAGATTGACGATGTTGTTTCCGATGAGGATCGTGGTCAGTAAAACGTCCGATTGTTTGGCCATGCGCGCGGCAGCTCGGGCAGTGCGGCTTTTGGCAGTTTCCAGCATCCTGATCTGAAGGAACGAGAGCGAGGTGAAAGCAGTCTCGGAGGCTGAAAAGAAGGCCGATGCCATCAATAAGAAGAAAATGGGAAGGAGACCTGCGATCATCGAGGCCTCCATCGGAGGGGGCGAAACGATCTGCCGGTACTGGCAGGGTCGTCCCCGCTACTAGGTAAAGGGTCATCCATAATGAAACTACTATATAGGACTCGGGCTTGGTTTTGCAAGAGTCAGTCAAGCGAATGCCACAATGACGACCATGACAACGAGCCCTATGAGCAACCAGAGCGTTTTAGAAAGACGTCTGATCCTGCTGGCATTGAAACCGCAGAACGGATAGAAAAAGAAGCAGGCGTCAAGTACCGTCAACGTCGCTGCATAGCGGGCGGCAGGAATCATCAAGCGACCCGATTCGGCAGCGTACGTTGAAAGAAGCACAAACAACGCCACATCGGCAGCCACCCCTGCAACGGCTACCGCGCCGAGTTTGCGTTCCACTTCGGACAACCTCCAATCGATTCCTTGCCGATAGAGGTTCCCGGCGACAGGAAATGGCCAACCAAACAACACGGCCGATGCCAAGCCGGCCACATGGGCCGTGTCCCAGTTCATGAAGACTGTCGGCATATGCAAAAAGCGGGCGGCCACGGCCATCGCCAACAGCCGCAGGGCTGTCGCGATGACAGGAAACATCGCAACCACCAAGCGGATTCCGTTTGGGATGGTGGTGTCGAGCAATTCTGAGAACATCCCCGTTCGCATCAATACGATAGCCCACCACACCAATGACAGGCTGCTGGTTGCAAGAAATCGGCCAGATTGTACCAGTGTGCTTGCATGCAAGATGTGTTCAGCCTTACGTTCGTGTGTCCTGGAAAAAGGCTCGATCCGCTTGTGCCAGAGCACATAGCCCATATCGAGAAACCGTGAGGCGTGCCGCCATACCCTCAGGGTGCCCATGCCTCCGAATCGTCTGAGTTGTCCGTTGAGCGGCAACGGGGCGAAGCCTTGGTTGGCCAGTTGCTTGAAGGAGCTGGGGTTGTCGCCCTCCACACAGGCGGCGATGTCGGTGCACCCTTGGCTTGCCAAGAATTCGATTGCTTTGCTCACCAACGCCCGACCGAGGCCGCTTCCCCGTTCTGCGGGGGCGATGTACAGCCAACCGAGGTATCCCATGCGTAGCCGTCCGTCTTGCAGGTCGTACATGACGGCGTTCAATCCTCCGATGACACGTCCCGATCGGACCGCCACAAAGGTGGACTCGGGCTGCAAGAAAAAAATCGGACGAAGATATGGTTCAAAGACCGAACGCATCAAGGCCCGGGCTTGATCGATTTCATGTCCGGCAATGAGCCGGATTTCAACAGGTTCTTCCATCATCTCCCCCGCCCACATCTTCCTGTTGCACACAAGTCATGTCAACCATGTCCCGGTCGTCGTTTACGGCTATCGTTTCCTGGATTTGCATCTTATGATGGGACCATGGACGCATATGAAGGCCGCATACGATTCTTGAATGACGCCCCGATCGGTTCCGGACCGTTCGTTGTCTATTGGATGCAACATGCCCAACGGGCTGTCAATAATCACGCTTTAGAGTTCGCCATCTCACAGGCCAACTCGTTGGGGAAGCCCTTGGTGGTGTTCTTTGGTCTCACGAACCGATATCCGCATGCCAGCGAACGCCAGTATGCATTCATGGTGGAAGGTTTGCAGGATTGCTGGGCAGCGCTGTCTCTGAAGCGGGCCACATTCACCATCGCTCTGATCGATCCTGTGCACGGCATCATCCAGTTGGCCCGTCAGGCTGCACTGGTGGTGGTCGATGCCCCGTTCGTGCGTATTGAACGCCAGTGGCGCCAGCAGGCCGCCAGTTCCATTGCATGCTGCGTGATTCAGGTGGAGACCGATACCGTGGTGCCGGTTGAGACCGCTTCCACCAAAGAAGAATATTCAGCAGCGACATTGCGCAGGAAATTGACTCCATTGATCCCTTCTCACGCTGTTTTGCCAGAATCATCGGTCTGCCATGTCGATCCAGTTGCACCACTGGTTTCCTTTGCGACGGTCAAGCTCGAAACCATGGCCGATGTCCATCAGGTAGTGAGCCTGCTGGACATCGACCGTTCAGTTCCCCGCTCACGGATTTTCACTGGCGGATACAGCCACGCCGTCAAGCGTCTCAGGCACTTTTTGTCTTATTTCCTTTCCTCCTACGGTTCATTGAAGGGAGATCCGTCCAAGGATGTCACCTCGCGCCTGAGCCCTTACCTCCACTTCGGCCAGATTTCACCGATCGAGGTGCTCCAAGCGGCCACAGAGCTCGATCCTGACGATACCAGCGGGTTTGTGGAGGAGTTGACCGTTCGACGCGAACTGGCGGTCAACTTTTGCCGTTACCAAGAAGCATACGATTCGATGGACAACCTGCCGGCTTGGGCCCGCGCCACCTTGGAGAAGCACCGCTTTGACCGACGGCCACAGTTGTACCCGGATGCCGTATTGGAAGCCGGCCGCACGGGCGACCCCTATTGGAACGCCGCCCAACGGCAGTTGGTGGAGACAGGTTTCATGCATGGCTACATGCGTATGTATTGGGGCAAGAAAATCCTCGAATGGAAGGAGGATCCTGCTCATGCGTATGTGTTCGCCCTGCGGATGAACGACACCTATGGTCTCGACGGGCGCGATCCCAACGGGTATGCCGGCATTGCTTGGTGTTTCGGCAAGCATGACCGGCCGTGGGGTGAACGGGAAGTATTCGGCATGGTGCGCTATATGAACGACCGCGGTCTTGAACGAAAATTCGACATGGCTGCCTATGTGAAGATGATTGGATCGAGCTCGCCTGGACCGAAGGAGACTGAGAGTGAAAATCGCTAAGTGGTTGTTCATCGCGCTTTTGGCCATCTTGAGCATCTCGTGCATCACTCCATATGTCATCCCGTTGTCAAGACCGGTCGAGATGGCTTCTCTGCCCTATCCGGAGAGCGCTTTCTTTACTGTTGACAGGGTGATGGTGCATTACCGCTTCTTCAAACCAATAGAGGGGCGCGTGAAGGGGAACGTCCTGTTGGTGCATGGGCTGGGTGGCTCGACTTGGTCGTTTTCTAAAACGGTGGGGCCGTTGACAGAGTCGGGCTGGAACGTCATCGCTGTCGATCTGCCTGGCTTTGGCTATAGCATGCGTTCAGAACAGCTCGACCATAGCCAAGAGGCCCGATCCCGGCTGTTGTGGCGCTTTTTGGATGCCGTGGCACCCGACATGCAGTGGCACTTGGTAGGGCACAGCATGGGGGGCGGGACCGTTGCGGCGATGGCAGTGGAACGACCCCAGCAGACCGCTTCGCTGGTGCTCGTCGACGGGGCCCTTGTGCAAAGCGGTCCGGCGGGAGGTTTCCCGACATGGTTTGGTCCGGCAGTCCGTTGGGTCCAGGTGCTGGTCGAACATTCTTTTACTTCGGTCAAACGGATCACAGCGCTTTTGGAAGGGGCCTATGGAAGGCCGCCCACTGAAGAAGAGGTCCGCATCTACCGGTCTGGTTTGACGGTCCCGGGCACAGCCCGCGGATTGAAGGCCTTGCTGAAAACATCCCGCAACATCCCGCTCGAGCGCTTCTCCGATTTGACCATGCCCGTGTTGGCCTTGTGGGGCGAGCAAGATACCTGGGTTCCCCCATCCCAGATCGATGTCTTGAAACCATACTTCAAGGATATGAAAGTCGTGTTGATACCGGATGCCGGCCATCTTCCACTCGAGACTCATCCACAACAGACCAATGAAGCTTTGCTGGGATTCTTAGCCAGTATTCGCTGACGGTACGCGCCATAATTGGGCTTACCTGGCCAAAGGAAAGATTGTTGCGGTCCCTCCTTGAAAGTCGAGTTGGTCAGCATGGTATCCTGAAGATACTGCCATCCATGCTCAATCTATTTGGGTGCTTTGCTGGTGGCGGCGATTGTGCTAACGTATATTCCTGCCCTTTCGATGTGGTTGCCGAGCTTGTTGTTCGATTGATGAAGGGGCCGACAGGGAGGTCGTCATGCCGAACAGTTATTTCAAACGAGTCCACGAACAGACTCCGACGAGGTTTTGGATCAACAATCCCACCTTGCAGCAAGCTCAATCAGCCATCGACGCAGGAGCCGTGGGATGCACCACTAATCCGAGTTATGTATCGGAGCTTCTCAACTCACCCGACGACTTGCGTTGCGTGCTGAGGGCCGTCGACCTGTTGCTGCCCTATGAGAAGGATGATGTGGTCATCGCCACGAAGGTGCAACGCATCATGGTCTCGAAATTAAGCGACCTGTTTTTACCGTTGTATCGTGAATCGGATGGGAAAGCGGGGTTCGTGACGATCCAAGGCAATCCCTTTAAAGAGGAGCATGCGGGCGACATCATCGACGAGGGCTTGGAAAACCGTAAGGCAGGCGCCAATGTCATGGTACAGATACCGGTGACCGCGCCCGGCATCCAAGCCATCGAGACCTTGGTCGGATTGGAGGTCCCGGTCACGGCCACCGAAGTGATGGCGTTGTCGCAGGCGGCCTCTATCCGCGAAGCCTATCAAAAAGCTTCGCAGCAATCGGGCAAGCAACCGCCATGGTATGTGAATCACATCACCGGCATGTTGGACGACCACTTCAAACGGGTTGTCGCGGCCAACCGGCTTGACATTCCGGTCGAGGCCTTGCGTTATGCCGGGCTGTCGATTGCAAAACGGCAGTACAAGCTTTTCAAGGAACGCCAATGGCCCGGTACGATGATTGGTGGTGCCAGGAAGCTTGAGGATTTCACTGAGTTGGTCGGGGCGGACATGGCCATCACCATCAACTGGGAAGGCATGGCCGATGTGTTGTTGCAACGCGATGAGCCGGTGGTCCAGCGCATCCAGGCCGACCTTGACGAAGGGTTGACCGATGTGTTGAAAAAGTCACTGCCCGACTACCGCAGGGCATGGGCGCTCGATGGCATGCACATGGCAGAATATTACGATTTCGGCGGTGTCAAGTCATTAAGATCCTCGTTTCAGGAGGGATGGAACCAGGTGCTGGCACTGATTGCCGAGCGGAGGAAGAGCTGAGCATGCCGCACCGGGACACACACTGCGGAAGCTTGTCGACCGACACGGGAAAGTGTTGGATGTAAGCCAAGGCAAGGCCTGGAATTTTGCCTTGAAGGATGGCCGCTGATGGGATGGTTCAGCCCTTCGCATGACGATTATGTGGACTGAACCGTTCTGATGATCGAGTTGCAACAATGGTGGCCTGACGGTACCATGCGTGAAGGGGGGCTATACCTTATGGAAGACATGTTCGCAGTACATGAGAGCCGTCCCACGGCAGTGGAGATCGTGGTCGGCAAGATCAAAGACCTCTTGATAGAACGCAGGCTCAAGCCAGGCGAGATGATTCCCAGCGAGCAAGTGCTGGCAGAAAGCCTCAGGGTGGGGCGGGGGTCGGTGCGTGAAGCGATCAAGATCCTGTGTGCGTACGGAATACTGGAGATAAAACGGGGTGCGGGCACCTATGTGAGCAGTGCTTCGAATAAACGCTTGTTCGATGCGTCATTGTTCCAAATCCTTGTGCAAGAACACGATTATCCTTCGCTGGTGACGGTGCGGGAACTATTGGAGGAGGGCATCGTGAACCTGGTGGTGGAGCATGCCACCGACGCTGAACTGGCCCTGTTGAATGAGGCGATGGGCCGTTTTCTGCACGAGTTGGGCAAGGGCGACGCTACCAACGCCGCGGCCAGCCGCTATGACATCCAATATCACCGACTGTTGGGCCATTGCACCCACAACAGCATCGTCGAGAATATCTATACCTTCGTCATCGGGTTGTTCGCCCCTACCATCAATCCCATCCATGAAGGAGTGTACGAGGTCCATCGCGCACTGCATGAAGCGATCATGAGGCGCGACATGGCCGCTGCCGTAAAGCAAGTCCACCGTCATACCCTCATCTGGAAGGCCGGCCACGAAAGCCAAGTGGCCGATACCGCCAAGCTTGAGCACGAAGCGGTCTTCTCACCTTTGCACGACAAGTGAAAACCGTATATACTTGAATTCAATGGCAAAACAGAAAAACCAGGCAGGTCCTGCCGCTTACGACGAGAGCAAAATCCAAACGTTGAGCGCCCTCGAGCATATCCGCTTGCGTCCCGGCATGTATATCGGCCGCTTGGGGGATGGCACCCACTTCGAGGACGGCATCTATGTCCTGCTCAAGGAAGTGATCGACAACAGTGTCGACGAGTTCATCATGGACTACGGCAACCGAATCTCCATCAAGCTCGATGTCGACCGGGTTTCCGTGCGTGATTATGGCCGCGGCATTCCGTTGGGCAAGGTTATCGATTGCGTCTCGGTCATCAACACCGGCGGCAAGTTCAACGACGAGGTGTTCCAATTCTCAGTGGGTCTGAACGGGGTGGGGACCAAGGCGGTCAATGCCCTTTCGTCCTATTTCAAAGTGTGTTCCTACCGCGACGGTGAGTATTTCCAAGCTGTTTTCTCGAAAGGCGAACTTGTTTCGGAGGAGAAGGGACGTGCAAGTGAACCCAACGGGACGTTGATCGAGTTCATTCCCGACCACGATGAAGATCTCTTCGGAGAGTATCGTTTCGATGACGAGTTCATCCAAGAACGGCTGTGGAACTATGCTTATCTGAACACCGGTTTGACGCTGGAGTACAATAAGAAGCTATTCAATTCGAAACATGGTTTGCTCGACTTGCTGGACAAGCAGGTCGGCAGCGAAGGCTTGTACACCACCATCTATTACCGCAGCAACCGGATGGAATTCGCTTTCACCCACACGATGAATTATGGTGAGAATTATTTTTCTTATGTGAACGGCCAACATACCAGCGATGGCGGAACCCACCTGTGGGCGTTCAAAGAAGGGATCCTTAAAGGGATCAACGAGTTTTATAAGAAATCCTATCAGGCTCCCGATGTGCGCGAGGGTCTCACCGGAGCAATCGCGATCAAACTGCAAGATCCGTTGTTCGAAAGTCAGACCAAGAACAAGTTGGGCAACACCGAGGTCCGGGTATGGATCATCCAGGAGGTCAAGGAGGCGATCATCGACTTCCTGCTCAAGAATCCCGAAGAGTCGGCCAAACTTTCCCAAAAAATCGCCAACAATGAGAAGCTCCGCAAAGAGCTGGCAGCGGTCAAGGGTGCGGCCCGCGATGCAGCCAAGAAAGTTTCCATAAACATTCCCAAACTCAGGGATTGCAAGTACCACCTCGGGACCCATGGGGAGAAAGGCGAGAAATCGATGATTTTTTTGACCGAGGGACTGTCCGCTTCCGGCTCGATGGTCAGCGTGCGCGATGTCTACACCCAAGCGATTTTCAGCTTGCGGGGCAAGGTCCTGAACGTGTTCGAGAAGAAGCGGACCGAGATTTATAAAAACGAAGAACTGTACAACCTGATGGTGGCGCTCGGCATCGAGAACGGCGTAGAGGATTTGCGTTACGGCAAGGTCATCATCGCCACCGATGCCGATACCGACGGTTTCCACATCCGCAACCTGTTGATGACCTATTTCCTCAGTTATTTTGAGGATTTGGTGCTCTCAGGGCGTTTGTTCATCCTCGAGACGCCGTTGTTCAGGGTGCGCAACAAGCAGGAAACGGTCTATTGTTACAATGAATCCCAACGCGATGAGGCGGTCAAGCGGATCAGGGGTGCCGAGGTGACCCGGTTCAAAGGTCTCGGGGAGATCAATCCCTCCGAGTTCAGGCAGTTCATCGGCGAAAACATCAAGCTCATCCCCGTTTCGATTTCCTCGTCGAGCGAGATGCACAGAACTTTGGAATTCTATATGGGAGACAACACCCCCGAACGGCGTGAATTCATCATGGAGAACCTTCGTTAATGGCCCACGCAGAAACGGTATTCAAAGAGAATTTCATCGAATACGCCTCGTATGTCATCAAAGACCGGGCGATTCCCGACATCATCGACGGGCTCAAGCCTGTCCAACGCCGCATCCTCCACTCGCTGTTCGAGATGGATGATGGTAAATTCCACAAGGTCGCCAATGTGGTCGGCCATGCGATGCGTTACCATCCGCATGGTGACGCTTCAATCGGCGATGCATTGGTGAATTTGGCCAACATGGACCTGTTCATCGACAAGCAGGGTAATTTCGGCAACATTTTCACTGGAGACGAGGCGGCGGCCCCGCGTTACATCGAGTGCCGTATCCTGCCCTTCGCCAAGAAGGTCCTCTACAATCCCGAACTCACTGAGATGGTCGATTCTTACGATGGGCGCAACAAGGAACCGGTCGTCTTTCCGGCCAAGATTCCCGTCGTGCTCGTGCAAGGGACCGAAGGCATTGCCGTCGGCATGTCGACCAAACTCCTGCCCCACAACCTCATCGAGGTGATTTCGGCCATGGAAGCGGTCCTCAAGGGTGAATCGTTCGTGCTCTTTCCCGATTTCCCCACTGGCGGCTTGATGGACGTCTCCTCCTATGCCGACGGTACCGGCAAGGTCTTGGTGCGGGCTAAGCTGGACACCCGCGATCCCAAACGGATCGTGATCGATGAATTGCCCTACGGAGTCACGACCGACAAGATGATCAAATCGATCGAGGATGCCGGCAAAAAGGGCAAGATCAAGATTGCCTCCATCAGTGATTTTACGGCTGAAAAGGTTTCGATCGAGATTACGTTGGCCCGCAACACCTATTCGAACGAGGTCGTCGATGCCCTGTTCGCCTATACTGCTTGCGAACAATCCATCACGGTCAATCCTTTGGTTATCAAGGACAATGTCCCGACCATCATGACAGTCGACGAGATGGTCCGTTTCCATGCCCGCCATCTGGTCGAGGTCTTGGAGCAGGAACTGCGTTTGGAACGGGGCCATCTGATGGACCGCCTGCATGCCAGGACGTTGGAGAGGATCTTCGTCGAGGAACGCATCTACAAACGGATCGAGCAGAAGCGAACCCAAGAGGAGGTCGAGAAAGCCGTCATCACCGGATTCATCCCCTTCAAGGAGCAGCTGGTCAAGCCGGTGGATGGCGAGGATGTCGAACGGTTGTTGAAGATTCCCATCAGGCGCATCAGCTTGTTCGATATTGAGAAAAACCGGGCTGAGATCGAAGAAATCAATGCGACCATCGCAAAGATCGACTGGAACTTGGCGCATTTGATCGAATATTCGCTGAGTTACCTTGAGGATCTTAAGAAATTGGCACCAGAGGCTTCACGCACCCGGCGCACCGAAATCGGTAGTTTCCGCAAAGTCGATGTACGCGAAGTGGCCCAACGAGACCTGCAGTTGCGCTATGATTCAGAAGCAGGCTATCTCGGATTTGGTTTGAAGACAGGCAACATCATTCTATCGGTATCAGTTTTCGACCGCATCCTCATCATTCAGAAAGAGGGCACCTACTTTGTCACGGATGCTCCCGAAAAGCTGTTCGTGGGCAAGGGCTTGCGGCATTGCGGCTTCGCCGACAAGGATACGTTGGAGAGCTTGACCTTCACGATCATTTATCAAGAGAAGACGTTGAAGTACCTGTTCATCAAACGTTGCAAGATCACCCAATACATCCTCAACAAGACCTACGAGTTGTTGCCGAGCGAAGGCTATAAACTCCATACCTTGTCGACCCTGGATGACGCCCGCATCACGATCGTCTACAAGAAAGGCAAAGGCTACAAGAATCTCGAAGACCGCACCTGGTTCTCGCGTTTCGGTGTCAAGGGAGTCAAGGCCAACGGGGTCAGGCTGACCACCAAGGAGGCCCAGAGCCTGCGCTTGAAGCATGAAGCCGATCCGCAATCGACCGGCAAGGAACCCTCGCTGTTCGCCGAGGTGGATCCTTTCGACGACACATCCGAGGAGGAACCTTCCGATGAATGACATTGCCGACCGGATCATCTACGAGGACAACCACTTGGTGATTGTCAATAAACTGCCGGGAGAACTTTCGCAAGGTGATAAGACCAATGATCCCACCATTGCAGACGATGTGCGTGATTATCTGAAGCGAACATATGACAAACCGGGCAACGTGTATCTGGGCATTCCCCACCGTTTGGACCGGCCCTCCAGCGGGGTGTTGGTATTGGCCCGCACGGAGAAGGCGTTGGCGCGGCTCAACGAGCTGTTTCGCAGTGATGAGGCAGTCAAGAAGGTTTATTGGGCTGTCGTGGACAAGCTTCCCGATGCTCCGGAGGGAACCGTCACCCATTACCTTACTCGCAACGAGGAGAAGAACAAGGCTACAGCCAGCCTGCACGAGCGCAAAGGCAGCAAGGTTGCCAGCTTGCGATACCGCATCGTCGGTGCGTCGAAAAGCTTCTTCATGCTGGAGATTGAGTTGATCACTGGTCGCCAGCATCAAATCAGGGCCCAACTGGCCGCGATGGGATCGCATATCAAGGGCGACCTTAAATACGGGGCGGCTCGTTCCAATGAGGGCGGCGGCATCCATCTGCATGCCCGCAGCATTTCATTCGTCCATCCGGTCAAGAAGGAGCTGTTGACGGTGTTCGCCGCACCGCCGCACGATCAGGTGTGGAACTACTTCGCCTCGGTGGTCCCGGAAGGGAACCGCTCGTACTGGAAACTTGCCGGTGAAGGACAAGGCGCGGGCGAATCCTGAACAGAACCGCTAATTCTCAAGCCTCTTTGATGAATTCCTCCGGCTCGGGCAGTGGTTCGGCGTAGGGGACGACCACCCCGATACGGTTGCGTCCGTCTGCTTTCACGGTGAAAGGTTTGTGACTGCAAGCATGGCGGAAATGGGTGGTCTCGCGTACCAGCGGCAACGTGTCGAATTTGGTGAATTCGCACATGCCGTCCCGGTGGATTGGATTGACGGTCAGGTATATGGTCCCCAATGAAGTGATGTTCTGGAAGAAGTGGGTTCCTTGGCTGGGTTCCACTTGGAAACCGGGCAGGCCCGTCTCAATGATCACCGCTGCGTGGGAGATTTGGGCCCATATCACCGGGATACCCAGCCAGCGGTCGCTGGAACCGAGCCTTCCGGCGACGACCAGGATGTATTGACGGTCGTTTTTCGAGAAACGGGCATTGATGTCCTCCAGTTCCATGGCCATTTCGTACGTCTTGGCGGCCGTGAATGTATCGGTCTTGATATAGACCACATCGCACAGGGTGTCGATGTGCCCGTTGCCCATCACATGGTTGGATGATATCCACGCCGATGATTTTTCTTCGGACGAGATGTGCAGGTCGGAGGCTTCGGACCCCGACACGATCGGCCTGATTTGCAACAAGCTGAATTCGGGTTTCTTCCATTCGGGGCGATTGAGGTTGCCGGCGAACTCGATCTCGATCGGAACGTTCATCACCTTCTCGCCGAAGGTCAGGATGTCCCTGATGATGCTGGCTATCGGGTAGCTGTTGTATTTGAGGATGCTGTTGAAGGTGATGACCTTGCGACCCTCGGCACTGAGTTGGTCGACCAACGTCCCCGTCTCCTTGTCGTAGGTGGAACCGATATGGCGCAGTGTCTCGGGATGCTTCTCCGCCTCGGCGAGCGGCAGCAAGACAAGGTTCTCGGGATTCCCTTCCGGAGAGTACGGATGCTTCATGTCCAGTCCGTAGAACTCGGTCTGCGAGCTCGATTCCATCCCCCCGAGATACTGCAGGTTGCGTTTCGGGAAACGCGGCGAGAAGCGGAATGCCATCCCGTTGTCCACCACCGCCTTGCCAAACCCGAAACACAGCATACCGACCCCGTCCTCGGCCTTTTCGCTACCGGTCGGGTAGAAGTTGAGCGAGCGGGCCACTCCGGCGAAATTGGGGTACCAATAATCCCCATGGCCACTTCCGATGACCTGTTGGATGATGACGGCCATCTTTTCTTCCTCGATCATGTGGTTTGTGGCCTTCAAATACTCTTTGCTCTTATTGTAGAAGGTCGAGGCATACACGCAGATGATGGCTTGTGCCAAAGCATTCAACCGTTCGGCGTCGGTGCCGGTGTTGGGCAACATGCATGTCTCATATACTCCGGCGAACGGTTGGTAGTGGGAGTCCTCCAACAGGCTGGAAGACCTGACAGCGACCGGCACTTTGATGACGCGCATGATGGCTTCAAGATCCGCCATCAACTGTTTTGGCAGTGGCTTGGAGAGGAATATCCTTCGAAGGGTTTCGTCGGGCAACGACGAGCCTACAATCTCCATCAAACCGTTCTCTTCCATGAACTGGGTGAACAGATCAGTCGCGATCACGACGGTGCGGGGAATGGAGACATACATCGAGGGATACTTGTCTATGATGTCGCTCTTGCGCAGCTGGTAGTCTATGAAGGCCAAGCCCCGCCCCTTGCCGCCGAGGGATCCCGATCCGATGCGGGTGAAGAACGACAGCTCGTCGTAGCTGTTTCGGTTGAATTGGGCGATGACTCCTTTGCCTCGGTTGAGGCGAAAATCCTTGATCATCTGGACCAGGTGGCCCCGGAGCGCCTCGGGATCCTTGTAGTCGGAGACCGACAGGGGGCGGAAAAGGTTCGCCAGCACGTAATGGCTGCGGGCTTTGAGCCAGCGCGAGAAATCGTTGTGGTTTGAATGGGAGATGAAACAATCGATCGGCACTGTCGGCATCACATGTTGCAACTCGCGCAAATCCTCGGCCTTGGCGACCTCCAGTTTTGTCTTGGGATCGCGGAAGATGAACGGGCCGAACCCATAGTTGTCGAATACATATTGGCGCAGGTCTTCGAGCAGTGACGGGCTGAGTTTCCAGATGAAGGCAGCGCCAAGTTCGTGGGCCGTCTGGGCCAGGTCATACTTGGTCGATTGCAACAGCACCGGGATGTCGGGGTCGAACTCGCGCACATGTTGCAGGAATTTCAATCCCGCTTCGTTGTCGAGTTCCCCTTCGCGGTCGAAGGAGACATCGGAGATGATGCCCAACACATGGCCGCTGAAGGTCTTGAAAAGCTCGACCGCTTCCTCATAGGTTTTAGCGAGCAGGATTTTCGGCCGTCCCCGCATCCGTAACGCGGTGGCCCATGTGTTCAATCCTTCCGTCATGCTCAAACGGGTTTGCTGGATGATGCATGTGTACAGGATGGGCAGGTACGATGAATAGAAGCGTACCGAGTTCTCCACCAGGATGATCACCGGGACTTCGGCTGTCGCATGGGCATCGTGGCCGGCGTTCATACGGTCTTCAAGCAGTTTGACCATCGCCAGGAAGATGTTGGGGTTGCCTTGCCAGTAGAAGAGGTTGTCTACCGAAGGGCTGATCCCCTCGCGCAGGTCTTTGCTGACCCGGTGGGTGGGTGAAGGCGACAATGCGACGACGGGGATGGCGGGATAATGGGCTTTGATCGTGTCGGCCAACTCAAACACACTGGTCATGCCGAGTTCGAGCATGGTGACCACAAGGTCGAATTTTCCGGTCTTGAGCAGGTGCAGCACGTCGTCGACTGTGCGGGCGTGGGTGATCTTGGGTGGATTGCTCAGACCGAGTTGGGTGTACTCCCTGAATAGTTCCTCCTCCACGCGGCCGTCCTCCTCGATGAGGAATTGGTCGTACTCGCTGCAGATGAGGATCACGTTGTAGATATGGCGCAGCATCAATTCTTCGAACGGATCATGGGCCGACAATAGTCTGTTCATAGTGTCGGATGGTATCACGGATGGCCGGCCTACGAAAGTGGGCACCACTGCATACTGCCCCTCTGAGTGC
>CAZJAK010000019.1:0-36628 GCA_964543935.1 uncultured Spirochaetaceae bacterium | reverse complement strand
TTCATCCGGACCATGCCAAGGGGGCGGGGGTGTTCGCCCGCAACACCGGCCGGCCGGTGTTCGTCCATCGTGCGTTGATCGGATCTGCCGAACTGGAAGCCTTGGGCATCCCGTCGGGCCAACTCGAGTGCTTTGATGAAAACGTTCCGGTCGAATTGGGACCCTTCAGGCTCAAAGCTTTTGCGACCAGCCACGACAGCCCCCATCCGGTTGGTTATACCATTGCGGTGGCCGGTTACGGTTTCATGGTGCTGACCGATACCGGCACCTACGATGCGACGATGGTCGAAAAGGCCAAGGATGCGGATGTCCTCTTTCTCGAGGCGAATTATGAACCGCGCATGCTTGAACGGGGACCGTACCCGCTGTATCTGAAGCGGAGAATTGCCGGGGAGCATGGCCATTTGTCCAACCATGCCGCCTTGGAATTATTGCGGACATGCTCGGATGGCAGTGGGCGCTTTCGGATGGTCTATTTCTGCCATCTTTCCTTAATAAACAACGATCCTGAATTGCTGGCTCGGCAATTGGGTGGATTGGAATCTGTCGATGCGGGACTAGTCGTGTGCCATCATGGCATCCAATATGTGGATGAAATCGGATGACGGCAGTCCAACGAGCCTAGGAGAGGGATGCAATGAAGGAATCATTCTTGTTTACCACGAGATTTGTCGTAGAGCGGGGAGCCCGCTTGTTCGGTGAGCGGACAGCTCTGGCGCTTGCCGGGGACTCCGAATCAGTCGTGACCTATCGCGAGTTGAAGAAAAAATCGGAATCGCTCGGGTGGTATCTCAAAGAACGAGGCATCGTCAAAGGGGACCGGGTCGCCATTGTTGGGGAAAGCACCCCAAATTGGGCCATCTCGTACTTCGGCATCATCACAATCGGAGCGGTCGCAGTCCCGATCCTTCCCGATTTTGCTGCGAAGGAGATGCAGACCATTCTCGAGCATAGCGGATCCAAGGCGGCGGTAGTCTCTTCCAAATTATTCCCCAAGGTGGCCAAATTCTGTTCAGACGCCACTCATCTCGTCATGCGGATGGACGACCTTTTTTGCATCCCGCCAGCAGTCTTGCCGACCGGGACGAGCCAAGCCGATTTCGCAGCCGCTCCGGGGAGGGACATGCTCAAGGCGAAACCGGATCTTGAGACAATCACCCAGCTATCTCCGGCCGAGGACGACCTTTCCTCCATCATATATACTTCGGGCACGACTGGTGCCTCGAAGGGTGTCATGCTCACCCATAAGAACATCACCACGAACGCTTATGCCTGTCGGCGGCAATTTGTACGGATTGTGCCGGGGTACCGGATGTTGTCGATCCTCCCGATGTCCCATTCGTATGAGTTCACCATCGGTTTGATCTTGGGTCTCATCACCGGTTGCCAGATCCACTATCTCGGCAAGGCCCCGGCAGCGAGCATCCTGTTGCCTTTGATGAAAAAGGTTCGTCCCCACATCATGCTTTCCGTTCCCTTGCTCATCGAGAAAATCTATCGCAGCTCGGTGCTTGCCAAAGTCTCATCGAATCCCCGTTTGGCAAAACTCTACAAAAAGCCAGTGTTCCACCGCTTTTTCAACCGCGTCATCGGCCGCAAGCTCAAACAGACTTTTGGTGGCCGGTTGAAATTCTTCGGTATCGGGGGGGCTGCCCTCGATCCTACCGTCGAATCATTTTTGAAAGAGGCCCGTTTCCCGTATGCGATCGGTTATGGCTTGACCGAGACCTCCCCGCTGTTGGCCGGGGCCGGACCCCGCCAGACCAGGGTGGGGACGACCGGATTCGCCCTCAACAATGTTCAATTGCGGATTGAGCAGAGTGGAGAGGATTCCCAGATCGGGGAAATCCAAGCCAAGGGTGACAACATCATGCCGGGGTACTACCGCAACGAAGAGATGACCAAGGAGACCTTCACAGCCGATGGTTGGTTCAAAACCGGGGACCTCGGGTCGATCGTGAAAGGCCGCCTTTCCATCCGCGGTCGCCTGAAGACGATGATACTCGGTCCGGGTGGTGAAAACATCTATCCCGAACTAATCGAAATGCAAATCAACAACCATGAGTATGTTGAGGAATCGTTGGTCATCCCGCAAGAAGGCGGGCTCACCGCCATGATCAAGCTCAATCTTGAAGCGATGGCGGAAAACCTGAAAACCTCGGTAGGCGACGCCAAGGAAGATGCTGCCGCTTATCTAGCGAAAATCAGGGATGAAGTCAACAAGGATTTGAGCATGTTTTCCCGTATCTCGAATGTGCATCTGCAGGATGAGCCGTTCCAACGCACTCCGACCATGAAGATCAAGCGGTACCTGTACACATTAAAGGAGCGTATCGCCCACAAGCACGAAGCCGACGAGGGGCAACCGGGACCAAAGGCTTAGTCCACCCCCTTGCATTGCGCATGCTCGTGAGTTGTGTTATACAGTGTGGGAGGTCAATCAGCCGATGCAAAAGAATTACGACATCCGCATCCAAGCGGTGGAACCGTTGTCCAGCCCTGCCAAGCTGGCCACCCAGTTGCCCGTCTCCGAACACCTCAGCGCCCGTATCGCTCATTCGCGTTCCATTGTCAACGACATCGTGAAAGGACGCGACCAACGCTTGTTGGCGATAGTCGGGCCATGTTCCATCCACGATCCAAAGGCTGCTTTGGAATATGCTGGCAGACTGCGTGATTTGGCGGGTGAGGTCTCCGACGTGATGTACCTCGTCATGCGCACGTATTTTGAGAAACCCCGCACCATCGGTGGATGGAAGGGTTTGATTATCGATCCTTGGTTGAACGGTTCGTATGACATCGAGCATGGCATCACCATCGCCAGGAAGTTGCTGATCGACATCACCACGTTGGGAGTGCCAGTAGGGTGCGAGATGCTCGATCCGATTGTTCCCCAATACATCGATGAATTATTGTCTTGGTGTGCAATTGGGGCTAGGACAACTGAGAGCCAAACCCATCGTACGTTAGCCAGCGGCATGTCTGTTGCAGTCGGTTTTAAAAACAGCACCAGCGGAGAGCTTGCCCCAGCGGTGAATGCTATCAAGTCAGCGGCCGAATCAGCCGCTTTCATCGGGATCGACAAAGATGGCAACACCTCCATTTACCGCACCACCGGCAACGATTGCGGCCACCTGATCTTGCGGGGAGGGGACCAAGCTCCCAACTATTACGAGGAAGAGGTCGAGCATGCCGCGTCCATGATGGAAAAGCTTGGCGTGGAACCGGCGATTTTAGTCGATTGCAGTCATGCCAACTCGCGTAAAGATCCTAAACGCCAACGCCGGGTGCTGCGCTCGGTGGTGGACCAAGTGGTGTGGGGCCAACGGGCGATCCGGGGTTTCATGTTGGAAAGCAACCTCTTGGGCGGTTGCCAGCGGATCGAAGACGATGTCTCCACCCTCCAATACGGGGTGTCGGTCACCGATCCGTGCATTGGGTGGGACGATACAGCATCAGCCATACGGTCGGCATGCATGACGTTGCGCTCTGGAGTTGAAAACAGGGGAGGAGAATCATGAGCGAACACCGTACCAGCAGGGTTTTGGTCATCCTGGCCGACGGATTTGAAGAAATAGAAGCCATCACTCCCATCGATATCCTGAGGCGGGCGGCATACGAAGTGGTTGTCGCTGGGGTAGGTTCCACCTCCATTACCGGCAGCCATGGCGTGACGGTCACCACCGACCTTACCGTACCCGAAGCGGGGACCAATTACGATGCGATCGTATTGCCTGGCGGAGGGAAAGGTTCCCATAACTTGGCTGCATCATGGGATGTGAATGAGAAGCTGCTCATGATCGCCAATTCAGGGGCGGTGGTTGCTGCCATCTGCGCCGCACCTGCGGTCGTGCTCGGACCGGCTGGGTTGCTCGAAGGACACCAAGCAGTATGTTACCCTGGCGCTGAATCACACTGTCCAGGTTTTTCCTTTTCCCACGAGCGGGTATGCGTGAGCGGGAATCTCATCACCGCCCGCTCCGCCGGATGCGCTGTGGAGTTCTCGCTTGCGATTGTTGAAGCTTTGTCTGGACGCCCGGCGCGCGATGCGATAGCCGCGGCCATCCTCTTTCAGGTGTGAAAACATAGGTGGTTTCGGTGTATTTACAAAAAAAACTCGGATTCGATTGTGAACGTTATCTTCATGAGCAAACCCTATCGATCATTGAACGGATGAAAGCATGCGATGGCAAGCTGTACCTCGAATGCGGCGGGAAATTACTCTACGATTATCACGCTTCACGGGTGTTGCCCGGCTTCGATCCGAATGTGAAAATGCGGGTGTTCCAATCGTTGCGCGACCAGATCGACGTCATCGTCTGCATATATGCTGACGATATTGAGCGCCGTAAAGTCCGCAGCGATTTCGGCATCACCTACGACATCGATGTCTTCAAGATGATCGATGATTTCGCCGATTGGGGTATCACGGTCGATAAAGTGGTCGTCACCCGTTTCTCTGGCCAAGGGAGTGCCGTCCAATTCATCAATCGACTGACCAGGCGCGGTATCAAAGTATATACCCATAAGGCTACCGACGGGTATCCGACCAATGTCGATTTGATTGTCAGCGATGATGGTTATGGGGCCAACCCCTATATCGAGACCGACCGTCCGGTTGTATTGGTGACCGCCCCAGGCCCGGGAAGCGGTAAACTGGCCACTTGCCTTTCGCAACTCTACCACGATTATCGGGTGGGGCGTCATAGCGGGTATGCGAAATTTGAGACTTTCCCCATCTGGAATCTTCCGATCGACCACCCGGTCAATGTCGCCTACGAGGCAGCAACGGCCGATATCGGCGACATCAACCAGATTGACCATTTCCATCTGTCCGCTTATGGGATTCAGGCTGTGAACTATTCGCGCGACATGGAAGCTTTCCCGCTATTGAAGCGGATTATCGAGAAAATCACCGGGGCCGCTTCATTTTATAAGTCGCCTACCGACATGGGTGTGAACCGCTGTGGATTCGGTATCATCGACGATGAAGTCGTGCGCATGGCTGCTGGGCAAGAAATCGTGCGCAGGTATTATGCCAGCGCGTGCGATTATGCCCAAGGTATCGGTAGTCATGAGGCGATCGACCGCATCGGCATCATGATGGACAACCTCCATTTGGATACGATGATGCGTTCGACCGTACCTGCCGCCGAAGAGGCTTGGAAAGCAGCCGTGGAAAAGGGCAAGGGGCGCGACGGCATCGTTTGCGCAGCCGCAATCGAATTGCCGGACGGCACGATCATCACCGGTTCCAATTCAGATATCCTCCATGCTGCATCGGCGTTGATCCTCAATGCCACGAAACACTTGGCCGGCATCCCCAAAGCGATCGACTTGATTCCGAAAAATACCATTGAATCGATCAAGCGGCTCAAGCGCGATGTCTTGAACGGTCGCCGGGTCAGTCTTGATTTGGACGAGACCCTGATCTGTTTGGCCATGTCGGCAGCGGTGAATCCATCTGCTCAGACGGCTTTGGACAAACTCCCCGCGTTGCGCGGTTGTGAGGTCCACCTGACCCATCTGCCATCGGTCGGTGATGCCAACGGATTGCGAAAACTGGGCCTGCATACGACCAGCGAACCCCGTTTCGCCAGCTCCAATTTGTTGGGCGAATGATTTTTTCTTCCTCGTTGCCCGTTTTCGCGTTACAATGCTAGTGGAAAGATCGTTACACAGAAGGTCTTTTCGAGGAGGTACTGATGGGAATCCACACGGTAATCTCGATTAGCAGGCAATTTGGCAGCGGAGGCAGGGCGATTGGTAAGGAGACTGCCACCCGTTTGAACATTCCTTACTACGACAGTGCGCTCATTTCCATGGCGGCTGAAAAGAGCGGCATGAGCAAACAAGTGTTGGAAAACCTCGATGAGAAGGCTGCCAACCGGTTTCTTTATACCATGCCTTCGGGTATCTCCACATTGGGGCATGCCTCCACGGCAGTGTACAACATGCCGTTGAGCGACACCTTGTTCCTGACACAGTATGAGATCATCAAACAACTGGCAGCTGAAGGACCGTGTGTCATTGTCGGCCGCTGCTCCGATTACATTTTAAAAGACCATCCGCACCATATCTCGGTCTTCATCCATGCCGATGAGGAATTCAGGGCCACCCGCATCGCCGGATACGAAGGAATCACCCGCGAGGAGGCGATGTCGCGCATCGCCAAATATGACCGGGAACGAAAAAAATATCATGATTATTATGCTGCCGGGACGTGGGGCAATGCGGCTTTTTACGACCTTACCCTGAATGCAGGCAAGCTTGGCTTAGACAATTCAGTGGAATTGATCACCCGATTCGTCACCTTGTTGGAAGCAGTGGCAGAAAACACTCAACCCTGAATCGCCAGTTCTGCAAGAAACAACGAAGGCTGCCGCGGCAGCCTTCGTCTGTATGGAGAAGAGCGCTGTCAACGTCAACGAGGTTCTGCGATGATGCGCTTCAACTCAGGCTTCTTTTTCAGGTCGTTCACAAGACCGGCCTCGCGGGCTTTGTTCACATATTCCCTATGTTGGAATGAATAGGTGAAATTCATATGGACATCATAGGTTCCATGGACGAGAGCATAGGCATCTTCGGTCATCACCAGTTCTTCATCGGTGGGAATAACGTAAATTTTCACGGGTGAACCATCCGTATTGATTTCCAACTCGGCGTTTCGGCTCCGTGCCAAATCATTCTTCTCAAGATCCAGTTCGATGCCGATATTGGCCAATCCGGAAGCGGCACCGAGCCTGATGTGAGGCGCCATTTCACCGACACCGGCGGTGAACACCAAGGCATCGACCCTGCCGAGCAAGGCGCTGTAAGCCCCGATGTATTTCTTCAGGCGGTGGCACTCCATGGCGATGGCGAGCGAGGCCTTTTCATTGCCTTGGTGGGATGCCTTGAGCACGTCGCGACGGTCCGACATGCCGCAGATACCCATCAAGCCGCTTTTCTTGTTCAAGGCGGTGTCCATCTCTTTGGCGTTCATCCCGGTGCGGTTCATGATGAACGGAAGGATGGCGGGATCAAGGTCCCCGCTACGGGTGCCCATCACCAAGCCTTCCAACGGAGTGAGGCCCATGGATGTGTCCACGCACACACCGTTTTTCACTGCGCTGATCGAGGCGCCGTTGCCGATGTGGCAAATGATGACGTTGGTATCCTTGGGAGCTTTGCCAAGCAGCACGGAGGCGCGCTTGGCCGTATACACATAGCTCGTCCCATGGAATCCGTAGCGCCTGACGTTGTATGTGGTGTACCATTCGTAAGGTACAGCATACATGAAGGCCTCCGGTGGCATGGTCTGGTGCCAAGCGGTGTCCATGACGATGGCATGGGGGATGTCCGGCATGACTTTGCGGGCGGCTTCGATGCCCATGATGTTGGCCGGCATGTGCAACGGCCCGAGCGGGATGAGTTCTTTCAACTGGGCAACGACTTCATCGTCGACCAAAGCCGATTTCTTGAACAACTCGCCGCCATGCAGTACACGGTGGCCTACTGCTTGGATTTCGGCGACGCTCTTGATGACGCCGTATTCTTGATCAAGTAGTAGACGGATGATGAGTTCAATCGCCTCACGATGGGTCGGGCAAGGGGCTTGATCATGGAATTCCTCTTTGCCAGCGGCTTTATGCTCGATCAACGAGTAATCAAGGCCTATCCGTTCCACAACACCGACTGCCAAGACTGCCTTGGCATTCCAATCGTACACTTGGTACTTGGCCGATGAACTGCCGCAATTCAACGTGAGGATAACCATCACGACCTCCTGAAACCTTATATCATGCAAAGGATGTTGCAATAACCAAAAAGCATCATGGCATGCGAGGTTGAAAAAATCAACCCGAAGCAACCGGTTTCGGACGGTAGTCGGTTGAATATGTCGCTGGCGTTGGTACAAAAGAGTCTGATTCTTGTCATGTCGTTCGCCCAGATTGTGCTGCCGGCAGCTGCTCGCAACACGGTAAGCATCGCCTATGCCACGTTGGCAGAGGGTTCCCGATGGACAGTCGGCATGAACCGTACATCATACAGCTCGATCGGCGTTCAGGCTGCATGGAATCTGCGATTGAATCTTCCGGTAGCCGATTTGGACCATCGAACGGATGTGCTTCCATCGATAGAAGGGAATTTCTCCTGTGTCGCCACCGGTTGGAACCTCCATGGCGGCAATCTTGGTGGTTCGCATGGTTTGATGTCCTATTTCGATGCGAAGGCGTTGCCATCGCTTCAACAGGGCCAGCCATCACCAAGAGTGGGTTTAGCCGGGGCACGCTCATCAGAAGGGCAACGCTCTTACGACGGCCTCATGGCTCAGATCGAGCTCGCCCCGTATGGTGTGACCATTATCCCCTTCGGATGTGTACCCATCGGCATCGGGCAGGGAATTTCGGGATGTGGAGTAGTGGTGTTCATGCGGGAGGTGACGATCGGAGCGTGCTTTTTAGCGCGACCTTTCGAACAACCGCTCGGATGGGACATCGACTTGACAACGTTCCCGCCAGGTCGGCTTTGGCTTTTGCAGATGCGCTACAGCAGCCCTACAATCATCCTGCCAGGATTCACGCTGTTGTTCGGCAGCAATTTCGTGCACGGCCTAGCTGCCCGCTGGGGAAGTTCCGCTGCAGTCGCAACGAGTGCACACATCAAGCTCGGAAGCTTGACTTGTGAACTCTCCCGACAGGATGTGCCGTTGACCCCGTTGGACATCGCCACGAAAGTTGCACGCACTACATCACAACCAATCCATTGGATTCGCTCGATTCGTTTCCGGTCCGATGTTTCATCGTTTGCAGCCTCATGGGGGCTCGAGCAAACCTTGTGGCGGCGAAGCCCTTATGCGGGGGAGGGCCAAGCCCGTCGTGACACGTTCAAGGCAGATCTGACTTGGAACCTTGGGCCGTCAAAGCTGATGTGCACAGTCAGCCACAGTGTTTCTTGGGATGTGCACCTGCGGCGTGGAGAATCGTTCGAAGCCCTGCTCAGCCTGCAAGTCCCTGTTGCGGGCACGGCCTTCGATACAGCTTGTTCCATTGAATTCACACAGAGTGCGCTCACAGCCTGTACTGTGAAGTTTGGTTATCCTTGCGGGACTGCTGGCCGGATGACTGTGGAATTCGGATTGAAAAAGAAACGGTGGGAAGCGGCTGTTGTTTTCTACCTTTCAGGCGATGAACGATCCGTCACAGTCGATTCAGACCGGTCGGTGCATGCGCAGTTCACCATTGACCGATAAGCTGTACCTCGCGTTCCAATGTTATTCCACTGTGTGATTTGACCGTACATGCAATCCGTTCGGCAAGGGTCAGGATGTCTGCAGAAGTCGCATCTCCCTGTTGATTGATGATGAAATTGGCATGGCGTTCGCTCACGGCCGCCCCTCCCTGCAGGGCTCCTTTGAGTGAAGCTTGCTCGATGAGGGCCCCAGCTGGTTGCCCGACCGGATTCTTGAACATACAACCGGCCGAGGGATGATCGAATTGACCAGCGCTGAAGCGCAACTTCCGGCTCTGCTCGCGCAAGCGCATGGCTTCGGAGGTTTCTTTATTGGGGATCAAGCGCAAGGCAACCTCAACGATGATGTCGGGCTTGGTGCAGAAGACGGAGTGTTTGTAAGAAAATTCAAGATCGTCACGATAGGTGCGGTGCAAAACTCCGAAAGTGTCGACATGGTCGACCCATTCGACAAAGTCACCGATATGCACGCCGTGGGCGCCAGCGTTGCCACGCACGGCTCCACCGAGCGTGCCCGGCAGACCACCGAGCAACTCCACCCCCCCCAACGAATGTTCGATAGCGATCTGGATCGTCCTGTCGATCAATTGGCCCGCTTGGGCACATACCAAGGTTCCCCTGACATGGTGGGAATTCATCCTGGTGGTTACGATAGTCAAACCTCGCACTCCGCGATCGGAGACCAAGACGTTGGTACCGCCGCCCAGTACGGTGAGCGTCAAAGCTTTTTCGCGGGCATACTCGAGCAAAGCCCTCAATTCTTCAAGATCGGAAGGGGTTCCAAGCAAATCGGCGTCACCGCCGGTATGGAACGAGCATAACGGCGCCAAGGGGATGTTCCTGAGCAAGATTTTATCGATATTGATTTTTTCCAAGCCATTCCGTATTGTGGTATCCACAAACATATAGTATCCCATTATCCTCCGACGGACAATGTGTCGGATTCCGACGGGCCAAGGAGCACACGATGAATGTATCCATCTTCAATACCATGTCGCGCACGGTCGAACCGTTCGAACCCATCTCCCAGGAGTCGGTGCGCATGTATTGTTGCGGCCCGACGGTGTATGCCTATGCCCATATCGGCAACCTGCGCACGTATGTGTTCGAAGACCTGCTCAGGCGGACTCTGGAATATGCGGGGTATCGGGTGCGGCATGTCATGAACATCACCGATGTGGGACACCTGACTGGTGACAGCGATGACGGCGAAGACAAGATGCTCAAATCATCCAAGGAGAGTGGTCGCGATGTTTACGAGATCGCCCGTTTCTATACGGATGCATTCTTCAAGGATACAGAGGAACTGAACATCCAGCGGCCCGATGTCTCCTGCAGGGCGACCGATCACATCGGCGACATGATCGCGCTGATCCGCCGTCTCGAGGCTGGCGGTCACACCTATGTCGCCGGAGGGAATGTGTATTTCAGCATCGACACCTTCCCCAGATACGGTGAAATGGCCAGGTTGAACCTCGAAGAACTACGCTCGGGTGCGCGCATCGATGTCGATCCGAACAAGCGCAATCCCAAGGACTTCGTCTTGTGGTTCACAAATTCCAAATTCGAGAACCAAGCCATGTTGTGGGACTCCCCATGGGGCAGGGGCTATCCCGGTTGGCATATCGAATGTTCCGCCATGAGCATGAAATACCTCGGTGAATCCTTTGACATCCACTGCGGTGGAATCGACCATGTCAGCGTGCACCACACCAACGAAATTGCCCAAAGCGAAGCCGCCACGGGCAAACGGTGGGTGAAATACTGGGTTCATGGCGAATTCTTGATCAACGACTCGGGCAAGATGTCCAAATCCAAAGGGGAGTTCCTGACTCTGCAATTGCTCAAGGAGCGCAGCTTCGAGCCGATGGATTACCGTTATTTCTGTCTGGGAGCCCATTACCGTTCTCAGTTGCAATTCTCGTGGGAGGCCCTGACCAGCGCCCGCAATGCCCGCAAGAATTTGTACGACCGCATCGCTGCATTACGCCACAGCACGGCCGGCAAGCCCGAATCCGATCTCGGCGAAGGTGCCTTAAGTTATCTAAAAAGGTTCGCCGAGCATATGGGGAACGATCTCAACGCCCCCAGGGCATTGGCAGAACTGTGGAGCATGTTGAAAGACCAAGACATTCCCGATGCACACAAGCTGGCCTGTGCGTTGCACATGGACAGGATCTTGGGATTCAATCTCGCTTCGATTCCCGCTGCACGAGATGAGGAACCTGTTCCTGCCGATATCATGGCGCTGGTCGAGGAGCGCGCTGCGGCAAAACGGGCAAAGAATTATGCTCGCGCTGATGAGTTGCGTGGTATAGTGGAGCAAGCTGGTTACCGGCTCAAAGACACACCGGGCAAGACAATTGTAGTGCGCTCATGTAACCAAGACCAGGGATGAGTTGTTAAGCGTATGGAAATAAACAGCAGCGACGGGAAGTCGTTCAGGCTCGTATACGAACAGGTGTTCCCGGTGGTGATGAGGGTGGCGTACCATATCACCTACAACATGGACGTTTCTGAGGACATCTGCCAGGAGGCCTTCATCAGGTTTTACGAGAAGAACATCGACTTTCGCTCGATCGATGAATCGAAGTATTGGTTGATCCGGGTGGTCAAGAACATGTCGATCAACGTCGTGAAGCGGAAGGCAAGGGAGCAGGCCACGGTGGAACGCCTTAAACAGGCCCCTTCGGCACCTATTCTCAACGGTGAGCAGACCCTGTTGGGCAACGAGACGAGGACTTTGGTGCGGGAAGCCGTGGAAAAGCTTCCGGAAAAGCTCAAGTCGGTGCTGGTTTTGAAGGAATACGCGGATCTGAACTACAAGCAGATCGCCGAGATCCTCCGCATTTCCGAGAGTAACGTGAAGGTCAGGGTTCATCGAGCCAGGAAAATCATGGAATCGATGCTTGACCGGGAGGAGATGCATGTGTCTTGATGACCAAATCCTGAACACCTACTTGGATGGTGAATTGGCTGAACCTTGGCGCACTCAGGTGATCGAACACCTCAATTATTGCACAGCTTGTGCCGCACGCTTCGAACAACTGAAAGCCCTCCATCATTCCGTCTCCGGTTCGAGATTGACAGAGGACGAGATCGCACCACATCAAGATAAGGTCCTGGTATTCTTGGAGAAGAATTACATCCAACGCAAACGGGCTTTGAAGTTTCTCAAACACAGCTTTCGGGTAACGATGCCGACTGCGCTGACAGCCGCGGCAGCTTTCGTCGTGCTGCTCAGCGCCGCCCTGATTATCCCGCGCCAGCAAGGTCTGGTGCCCACTGGTGAAATCATCCCCAATGTCTCGGTTCCCGTGGCAGGGGCGGTGACGCAAGTGCGCGCAACCGAAAACCTTTCGGCAGCCCAACTGTTGGAACATTTCACCTTGGAGGAGATCCTGCAGTATTTGAGTTCGCGCGGGTATGAAGTCGAGGTGAAGGTGAAGGGCATCAAGCCGCTTGGGCAAGAACTCCCCACCGTCTTGCAGGAGGGACCTCCGGCAGTACCGGACAGTGTCGGCGCAGAGGATCAAGATGCTCCGTTGACAGAGACTGAGGCCACCGGAGGAGAGCCATCCGGCCAATAATGCGCTGATGCGCCCTGGCTGAAAACCAAGGCGTTTACCATATAGGATGAGGGGTTGCTGCGGCAACCCCATTTTCATGCTGTTGTAATTCATTTTCCGATTTGCTAGTATTGAGGCCCTGAATCCACAGGTTCACAGGGGGGCTTCGATGAAAGCTGTCGAATTGGCGAAATCGTATGATCCAAAGGAATTCGAAGACAGGATTTATCAAGATTGGCGCTCACACGGGTGTTTCGAGCCAAAACATGGCGAGGGCAAGCCGTTTGTCGTCGTAATGCCTCCACCCAACGTCACCGGCATCCTCCACATGGGGCATGCCTTGAACAACCTGTTGCAAGACACGCTGGTCCGCTTTTGGCGCATGGCAGGGCGTCCTACCCTGTGGGTGCCCGGCACCGACCATGCCGGCATCGCCACGCAGAATGTCGTGGAGCGGCAACTTGCCAAGCGTGGAATCAAACGTCAGGATTTGGGCCGGGAAGCCTTCATCGAGGAGACGTGGCGGGTCAAGGAGCGCCATCACGACATCATAGTCAACCAGTTGGGCAAGATCGGCTGTTCTTGTGATTGGAGCCGAGAGCGCTTCACGATGGATGAAGGCTTGTCCAAGGCGGTGCGCGAGTCGTTTGTCTCGTTGTATGAGAAGGGTTTGGTCTATAAAGGAAATTATCTAGTCAACTATTGCACCCATTGCGGGACCGCCTTGGCCGATGATGAGGTCGACTACAAATCGCTGGAAGGGCGGCTGTATCAAGTCTCATACCCTTTGAAGGACGGTAGCGGTTCTATCTCTGTCGCCACAACCCGTCCCGAGACGATGTTCGGCGATGTCGCGGTTGCGGTCAATCCGGCCGATGCACGCTTCGCCCACTTGGTGGGGAAGGAACTCACATTGCCGTTGACCGACCGGACCATCCCGGTGATCGCCGACGAGTATGTCGACCTTACATTCGGTACCGGCATGGTCAAGATCACTCCAGCCCACGATCCGAATGACTGGGAGGTCGGGAAACGACACGGCTTGCCGGTGTTGAACATCCTCAATCCTGATGGAACGCTCAATGAGAATGTCCCGCCTGCCTACCGGGGTATGGATGTCGTATCCGCTCGTAAAGCCGTGACGGCCGATTTGCACGCTGCCGGCCTGATCTTGTCTGAAACCAAGCACGACCATGATGTCGGGCATTGTTACCGCTGCCAAACCGTGGTGGAGCCCTATGTGTCGGAACAGTGGTTTGTCTCGATGCGCTCCATGGCTGACAAAGCATTGCAAGCATGGCAGCGGGGCGAACTCTCCTTCTATGCCAAACGGTGGGAGAATACTTATACGCATTGGCTTCAGAACATTCGCGACTGGTGCATCAGCCGGCAATTGTGGTGGGGGCACCGCATCCCGGTCTGGTATTGCAAAGATTGCGGTGCAATGATGGTTTCGCGCGATGATCCGACCGAGTGTGCCTCTTGCAAGAGCCCTCATATCGAGCAGGATACCGACGTGCTCGATACCTGGTTCAGTTCCTGGTTATGGCCGTTCAGCACCCTCGGTTGGCCCGCTGATACCGACGACATGAAACGGTTTTTCCCGACGAGCACGCTGGTCACCGGCTACGACATCATCTTCTTCTGGGTTTCGAGGATGATCATGGCCTCGTTGGAATTCCTTGGTCAGGTGCCGTTCAATGATATCTACATCACTGGTCTCGTGCGCGATAAGCTGGGCCGCAAGATGTCGAAGTCGCTGGGCAACGGGATAGACCCATTGGACGTGGTCGCCCTTTACGGAGCGGACGCGATGAAGTTCACCCTGTGCTACATGGCGGCACAAGGGCAAGATATTTTAGTCGACATGGATTCTTTCAAATTGGGTTCGCGTTTTGCCAACAAGATTTGGAATGCGACCCGTTTCTTATTGCTCAACCTTGAAGGACGCCAACTGGTCGCTGTCGATGAGGAGCAATTGGCGGTTAGCGACCGATGGATGTACCATCAAGCCAATGAAGCGGCTGCTAAGGTGGCCTCAGCCATTGAAGGGTATCGTTTCAACGATGCCGCACAGGCCGTGTACGACTTGTTCTGGAGCGATTTCTGCGATTGGTATGTCGAGATGGTGAAATTCAGGCTTTCCCAAGCCGATGATGCGACCAAGGACCACATTGTCTCAGTGTCGCTCGACCTGCTCGCTTATCAGATGAAGTTGTTGCACCCGTTCGTGTCGTTCATCACCGAGGAAATCTATCAACGGCTGCCCAATACGCAAGGAAGGGTGATGGAGGCGCGCTATCCGGTCTGGGACGCCGCCTGTGTCCATGACGATGATGTGCAACGGATGCGGTTGTTCCAAGATGCCGTGAAGTCGGTCAGGACGCTTCGCAGCGAGTTGCACATCGGCACGGAAAAGGATGTGCATGTTGTCATTCGTCCCGATGAACACTCGTGCCATGCCGGGTTCCTGCTTGAAAACAGGGAAATGATCGCCCGCTTTATCGGAGCGTCGCGCCTTAAGATCGATGCCGGCCATGCACTGGACGTTTCACAGGCCATGCCTGTGGCTGGATTTGGTTTCGAGACGTATGTGTTCGTGCGTGAGGCACTCGATGTGGAGCGGGAGATGGAGAAGCTGCAACTGGATATCCAAAAGACACAGGCATTGTTGGAAGGTGTCCTGGCAAAGCTGGCCAACGAGAAGTTCATGGGCAACGCCAAACCGGAGGCGATTGAGAAAGAACAATCGAAGAAGGCCGAATTCGAGGAAAAACTCGAAAAAAACAATAAACACTTGGCTTTGCTGAGGAGCCTTGCGTGAGGAGGCTGTAAAAACCGCAGGGTTTCCCCTGCGGTTTTTCATCCGGATTCGTGAAGCTCAAACCTCTGCGGTCTTCTCTTCCTGAATTTCCTTGCGGCGTTCCTTGGTCAATTTGGCGAGTTCTCCCAAAGCCTTGCGGGCTCTGGCAGCGGATGCTTTCACGCCCTTGACGGTGAATTTCTGGTTTTCAGCGATGTACGCTTCATATTCGGCAACGATTTGCTCATGGATTGTCATGTGCCTGCCTCCTCTTAGTATCTATTCCGAATAGTATCATATCGAAATGAAAACACAAGGAAAAAGCCGATAAAAAGGTGAAATTCATCGAAAAATGAACGGTTTTTCGATTAAATGCGTGAAATTATCTTAATTATAAAGGCCGTCCTCGCCACGACATGCCCCGTTTCGATAATTTCAGGTACATTCCGTAGAGATAAGAACCACCGACTAACAAGAATACGAACGGTCCGAGCAGGGCTGTCGACAATCGATAATTATGGAACAGTGCAGAAGCTGTCCATCCGCTGTAGAGCAACAATGTGCCGGCGAGGGCAAGCACGGTACCGGCATGCATGGCACCGACAAGCAGCTGGACAACGATGGCCACGGTTGTGATGAAGGGGGCGGTTCCAAGCAGGAACAAGGCGACGACTATCAGGATGATGAACAGCGGGGAAGTCTTGCCGGTCATGTGGAACACACTCCGGCTGATTCCGCTGAAAGCCTCGTCGAACGCGTCGTACATGTTTACCCGCAAAATTGGATTCAAATCCAGAAATTGTTGCTTGAATCCATGCCGAACGACCATCTTGGCCAATTCTATGTCATCGGTGACAACATGGCGCATGCATGCGAAGCCTCCCATAGTCTCGATGACCTCCCTGCGCACCATAAGGTACTGCCCGATGGCCATCGCGAAAAATGGTTTTGGGTGACGGCGTTGCACAGGAAGCGACACGTAGAAGACCGTGATGAACAAACTGGCCGAGATCAAGACTTGAGTCCACATGGAGCGCATGGTTTCACGGGCGTACCCACTTATCATGTCGACACCATTCTTGTACATCGCCGACCAACCATAGGAGAGGCTGTGGGGGGCATGATGGATGTCGGCATCAGTGATGAGAAAGACATCGCCTTTGGCCGCTTTCCACAATTGTTCCATCGCATACACCTTTCCACGCCAGCCATCAGGCAACGGCTGCCCTTGAATTCCCCTGATGCGGTTGTCCAACTGGGCATACCGTGAGATCACCTCCCAGGTACCGTCGGTTGAGTTGTCGTCACACACCACGACCTCGAAGTTGCGGTAGTCTTGCACCAATAAGGCTTCCAGCGTGGCGGCCAAAGAAGTCTCCTCATTGCGGGCTGGAATCAAGACCGAGATCAGCGGTCCGTCGGTCGCGAGTTCCGACGGTGCGGGCGCGTACGAACGCATCGCTGCAATGTTGGTGAGCGATAGGGTGAACGCATACAGCCCGACGATCAACAAGGCGATTCCATACACCATCATGGCTTTTCCCCAGTCTCCAGTTTTTCGAGCACCTCGTTGATGACCGGATCGCCACTGTAGAGGGAGCGGGCATAGCGCAAGTAATCGATCGCCCGTACGTCCGAGCGCTCATGCAAGGCCATGCCAAGACCGCCGCTGATGGAGAAAGCATCCCATGTGCACACCGGCACCGTTTGGGCGTGGTTCCAGGCCTTTGCGTACAACGACAAGGCCTCCTTAGGATTGCCTCCACCGATTGCCGGGGCATACAGCAGTTTTTCTGCCTTGAGGACGATGGCTGCCACATCCTCGCTGTGGTCGCGGTAGGTCCGGTCGATCATCCGTGCCGTCCCCAGCGCATGGGTGAGCGAACCGGTCGCTTGGTAACGCAATGATTCGAGTTGGGTCTCCACTACGGCTAGCATGGCTGGGGGAGCAGCGTGCAGTCGAGCAGATTCCACTGCCGCCCGCGCTTGTTCGATGAGGGAGGCTATTCGGTCTGACGGTTTGGGCACTTGGTTGCACAGGTATCTGGCCATGAACCAGATTGCCTTTGCCTTGGCGATGTCGGAACCATACGGGCTACCTTCAAACGAGTCCAATTGCCGCATGACTTCACCAAACAAGCGTTCCGCGTTTTGGTCGTCCTGGTCTAAAACCGATTGGACGAAGGCACCGAATCCCTGCACATCTTCGAGGTATTTCCATCCATAGGTAAGCACGGCTGGTTGCGCATGCAAGCTGGAGAACACGAACGTGAGAATCAGCACGAATTTGAACCATCTGGGCATGAGACAAGTATAATCACCTTTGACAACGCACACAACCGGGGAAACGCCCGCTGGATCATTGGCCATTACCTACCTGCTTGCGGATGATGAAGTCGGATCCGACCGACACGGATGGCCGGATGAATCCTGCTTGATGATGGTTCAACCGTTCGACCGGGGCTCCCTGTGCATCATGCAGGGTGAACGAATGGTCTTCGATGGCCAAGGTATCCGGTCCGATGAACTCGATCGTATCGTGCGAATCGATGGGATTTTTAAGAAACAGCGGGTATAGCCCCGTTCCGTCGCTCGGGCCCAAGGTCGCCACGAACAGGTAATCCCTGAGGTAGGATGACTCGGTAGGTTTTTCAACCGATTGGGGGCCGAAGAAGAAACCGGTTGAAAATTCCCGGTGGCTGACATGGAACAACTCGTCGCGATAGGCTTTCCAATCAAGACTTCCCTCTTGTCCTTCGAGGGAATCGAGCGCTTTTCGGTACGCTCGCGTGACGGTTGCGGTGTAGTACAACGATTTCATGCGACCTTCGATCTTCACCGAATCTACTCCGGCCGCCTTGATCTGTGCCAAATGATCGATCATGCACAAGTCTTTTGAAGAAAGGATTGTCGTCTGGCCGTCCTCTTCAAACACGGGGTAGTATTGGCCCGGCCGCTCGCTTTCCTCTAAAGCAAAGCGTTGTTCCCTCAAGCGGTAATCCCAGCGGCACGAGTGGGCGCAGTCCCCTGAGTTTGCGCTGCGTCCCGCTAAAAAAGCGCTCAGGAAGCATCGCCCGGAATACGCCATGCACATCGCGCCATGTACGAATACTTCGAGTTCCACCTCGGGCACTGCCTCCTTGATGGTGGCGATGTCCTCAAGGCTTGCCTCTCGTCCTAAGACGATGCGGGAAAAGCCCATATCCCGATACGCTGCGACCGCAGCGCTGTTGAGGCAACTCGCTTGGGTGCTGAGATGGAGCGCTCTGTCCGGGAACCTTCGTTTGAGGATGGCACCAGCGCCCATGTCGGACACGATGAATGCGTCGAACGGATAGCGCGCGATCGCGTCGAGCCTGTCGCGCAATACAGCGATATCCCGCTGATGCATCAGGCTGTTGATGGCGGCATATAAACGCTTGTTCCCCTTGATGGCGTTAAGTTCATCCAATTGGCTGTCATCGATGTTGCCGGCGTTGGAACGCAACGAAAAATCGCGCAGGCCGACATATGCCGCGTCGGCCCCATAAGCATAAGCATAGCGCAACTTTTCGAGTGTCCCGGCCGGAGATAGGAGTTCCATCTGCTTCAGCCGTTGAGCTGGGTCGCCTTAGCCACCGCCTCAACCGGTGAGGATGGTTTTGCCAACGCAGTGCCACGCTTGAAAGCATCGTTGACGAAGGCATGGCTGAGGACTTCCTCGAAGGACGACACCAAATGGAAGGTTATGCCTTCGGTAACCTCCTTATCCAGTTCGTCCAGATCCCGCTTGTTGAATTTCGGCAACAGAATCGTGGTGATCTTGTTACGTCGGGCCGCCAAGACCTTTTCCTTAAGGCCGCCTATCGGCATGACCTTGCCGACGAGATCGAGCTCACCGGTCATGGCCAGGTCGGGGGCGATGGTTTGGTCGGTGACCAATGAGTAGATGGCGGTGGCCATCGTGATTCCGGCTGAAGGACCGTCTTTGGGCGTCGCTCCCTCAGGGACATGCAGATGGATGGCATGGGAGTCGAACCACCCGATATCGATGCCGTGGGATGCGCAGATCGACTTGATGTGGGTGAGGGCGATCGCAACCGATTCCTGCATCACTTCGCCCAGTTGACCGGTCAATTTGAGTTCGCCCTTGCCCGGATACGCTATCGCTTCGATGGCCAAGGTGTCCCCGCCCAAGCTTGTCCATGCCAAACCGATCGCCATTCCAGGCCGGTCGGCCCGCAAGACCTCGTCCTCATGGAAAATTGGTTGCCCAAGGTATGTGATCATCCGGTCACGGGTCACCGCAATAGGAAGATTGGGTTTGGACTCCAATATCTCGCGGGCCACTTTCCGGTGGATCTTGTCGAGCGACTTCTCATAATTTCGTACACCGGCCTCGCGGGCATACGATTCAGCGATCTCCTGCAAGATGGCGGATGTGTAAGAAATCTCCTTGCGGGTCAAGCCATGTTTTTTCAGCGACTTGGGCACTAGGTACTTCTTGCCGATGGCAAGTTTCTCCTGAGTCGTGTAACCGGCGATTTGGATGACTTCCATCCGGTCGAGCAACGGTCTGGGGATCGTCTCCAAGGTGTTGGCGGTGACAATGAACAAAATTTCCGAGATGTCGAACGGCAAATCGAGGTAATAATCGCGGAACGAATTGTTCTGTTCCGGATCGAGCACCTCCAACAATGCGGAAGCGGGGTCGCCTTGGAACGAACTTCCCATCTTGTCGATTTCGTCGATGAGGAACACCGGATTCTTTGTCTTGACCGTCTTGAGCCCTTGTATGATCTTACCGGGCATCGCTCCGATATAGGTGCGGCGATGGCCCTTGATCTCGGCTTCATCGCGCATGCCGCCAACCGAGAACCTGAAATATTCCTTTTTCAGGGCCCGCGCAATCGAGCGGCCCACCGAGGTTTTCCCCACTCCGGGAGGTCCCACCAAACAGATGATCGACCCCTTGGTGTCCTGCTTCTTCTTGCGTACTGCCAAATACTCCAGGATCCTGTCTTTGACATCCTTCAAACCGTAATGGTCGTGCTCGAGAATCTTGCGAGCCGATTCCAATGAGAAATCTTCGGCTTTCGGTTCCTGCCAAGGCAAGGCCGCGATAGTCTCGAGGTAGGTGCGGGTGATCGAATAGTCGGGTGAATTCGGATCAAGCGATTGGAATTTTTCCAACTCTGCCGAGACCGCTTCGAGCACTTCCCCTTGCAGGTTCAAGGCAGCTATTTGTTTGGCAATCTTGTTATAAGTCGCCGTACGGGGATCGCTGGTCAGTCCAAGTTCTTGCTGGATGTGCTTGAGTTCTTCGCGCAAAAAATAATCGCGTTGGTTCTTCTCCAGCTTGCTGTTCACCCGGTTCTGGATCTGCTCCTGCATGGCTAGCAGTTGTTGTTCTTTTTTGATAAACACCAGCACCCGTTCCATTCGCCTGCGTACATTGAGGGTTTCTAGGATCCGTTGTTGCTGACGTCGGTCCACATTGATGATGCTGGCGATAAAATCGGCCATCTTGCCAGCTTGGTCGATGTTCACCATATTGAGCCGCATCTCCTCGGTGAACAGTGGATTCCCTTTGGAGAGCCGCTTCATCTCGGTGATGAGTTGCCTGGTCCATGCTTTGAGTTCTTGGGGATTGTCTTCGACATCATCAAGATAATCAACCTCGGCGATCATGAACGACCCGCTGGTATGGAATTCTTTGACTTGGAACCGTTTGAGGGTCGAGATGAAGATATTCATGCCGCCATCGGGCAATTTGATGCGCTTGATGATTTTCGCAACAGTCCCGACCCGGTAGAGGTTCTCAGGGTCGTACTCGACTTTCATGTCGTCCTTGACTAGCAACAGGCCCAGCTCTCCGCCATGCGCCATCGCTTGAGTGACGATTTCCATGTCTTCGCGGCTTTCGACAACCAACGGGGTGAACAACCCAGGGAATATCGGGTTCCCGACGAGCGGGAGAATGAATAGATTATGGGGAAGCGTTTGCTCAACGGGCAGCAGTTCCTGATCGGCCATGAATAATCCTCCGACAAATAATGGCGTGGAATCCACGCATGTTCAATGTACTCAAAGACGGCCTTGACGTGAAGGTGTTTTTGCGGATTCACAGCAATCCGAGCATGATCGAGTGTGCAATGATGCGTGCACCGGCAGCGTTCGGGTGTATACCGTCGACAGTGACGGCAAGATTGCGGCTCATGGACAATGCTGCGGCTTTGGTCTCATCACGGGCAATGAATCTGGCGTCCTCTTCGAGCGACTCGGGGGTCGGTACAAGGTAATCGCATCCCGGTGGATTGATGGCAGACTCCATTGCGCTGGCGATATCGCACCAGGTGAAACCCCGTGCCAGCGTAACCCTGTGCACCTGTTCATTCATCTCTGCCCTGCGTTGGTTAAGGCATGAATGCACATTCTCTCCCAAGGGGGGAATCGAGCAGACGATGATCCGGTTCCCTTTTGCGACTGCCCACAACCGATCCAGTTGGCCTGACAAACGTTCGGTGAACAATCCGACGTCTTCGAGCGGGGCGAATCCATGAGTGCCCAGATGTTTTCCCAGCGCTGCCCAGCGTTGATCGCGCCGTGAAAGCGCGGGGATGAGCAGGTCGTTGGCACCCCCTTGGATCACGATTGCTCGGGCAGGCACCAGCCTATGCACAACAGCGGCGCAAGCCCGCTGCACGATACCGCCAAGTGTGTCTCCGTCAATCCCGCGGATCTCTTTGCTAATCGGGAGGTAGCGGGTATACGCTATTCCATAACGGCCGGCAGTAAGGCTGTCGCCAAACAACAACGTTGTGCTCATCGGCCGGTGTCGGAGCCACGCCGCATCCACCACACTCCGAGATAACACAACGGCGTGTCGGCTATGGCGAAAAGGATTTTGGAGAACCAGTAGGGGATGATCAACGAGAAAATGAAGGCGACCGTGTACTTGTCGTTCGTGCCATAGAAAGCAATGAACATGAACAAGGTGGTGTCGATGAACTGGCTGACCATGGTCGATAAGTTTTTACGCAACCAAAAGGCCCGGTCGCGAGTGAGCTTCTTGAAGAGGAAAAAGGTCAGCACATCCACATGTTGCGACAAGAGGAACGACACGATGCTTGCTACCGTCATGCGCATGCTCGATCCGAAAATGGCCTGGTATTCAGTTTGGAGCCCCCAACTGGGGTAGGGCTCCAGTTTGATGCACACCCACATCATGAAAAACATGAAGGCCAGCATCGTCGTTGAGATATTGACGAACAGCGTGGCGGTTTTCCGCCCCATCACTTCACTGATGACGTCGGTGGCGACGAACAGGATCGGCATGAACAAGATACCGACCGACATGCGCTGTCCGAAAATCGTGGTGATCTTGGAACCAAGGATGTTCACCAATACCATCGAGGTGAGGTACAGGGCAAACACCAGCCATTGCCGCTTCTCAACGTTCGTCATCGGTTCGGACCTCCCCGGCGTAGCAGCGCCGTCTTTGACCCGACAGTATCGTAAAACCCGACCAAAGGTAAAGAGCATGGCGGCAGGTAGCCTGCGCTTTCCGGATATAAAAAATATTTTCAAATTCGTACAGAGCTTAGCCGAAAATATTTGTTGACATCCGTTGATTCCCGATTCCATACTTATCAAGGGTGGCGGAGGGTTTGACAGAGGTGTTTCTCCGTCATCCCGAACGAAAACAAGGAGGAAATTCGTTATGAAGAAGCTCATGCTCGTAGCCATGTGCATCGTGACGTTGGCAGTGGGTTCGCCGTTGTTCTCCCAAGGAGTGCAACAGGTTCAAACCGACCAACCGGTCAAATTCTCGATGTTCTATTCGGACAACGCGACATTGCCCTTCAAAAAGGATTGGCTCACAGTAACTGAAATCCAAAAGCGGGTGAATGCCGAAGTGGATTTCGAGATCATCCCGATCGCCGATTACCAGACCAAGGTTTCGTTGGCCCTCAACACCGGGACCAATGCACCAGATGTCATCCTGTATCAGTCCACCAAAGGCGAGAACGCTTCGTTGGCCCTGAATGGGGCGATCGTGCCTATCAGCGATTATTCGGCATGGACCCCCAATTTCAACGAGATGGTCAAAAAGTTCAACATGCAGTCGGATGTCGACCTGCTCAAGCTCAAGGACGGTAAACGTTATTATTTACCGGCTTTGTTCGATGTCCCGTTCTATGATGGAGGATTGATCCTTCGGGAAGACTTGCTGAAGAAGTACAATCTGGCTGTCCCCAAGACCTACGATGACTTGTATCAAGTCCTGAAGGTCTTCAAACAGAACAATCCCGATTCGTATCCGTTGACCATCCTGGCCGGGCCGCGCGTGCTGTACCGCATGACCATGCCGGCTTGGGGGATCAGCCTTGGCAAGAATGGTGCTTCGGGAACGAACACCCTCAGTTGGGATTACGCGGCAAAGAAGTATTTTGCCGGAGCCATCAGCGAGCAGTACAAGCAGTACGTCACATTCTTTGCAAAACTCTACAAGGAAGGGTTGCTCGACCCCGAGATGGCCGAACCGATTGACGGCACCAAATGGGCGCAAAAGCTTGCCACCGGCAAGTCAATGGCATCCTATGCTTATTACGATCAGATCGGCGGTGTAGCTCAAGCTAGCTCGATTGCTGGATTCAAGCTCCAGATGTATCCGGCGTTGGCCGGACCGGCGGGTGCCCACCATCAACCGAAGAGCAAGACTGGCTCCGGGATCCTCTTCCCGGCTGCGACGGCAAAACGGCCCGACTTCGAGCGGATTGTCCGGGCTGTGGACGAGATGTTCTTCTCCGAGGCCAATTCCACCATGTGGTGCATTGGAGTCGAAGGAACCACGTATACCGTCCAGAATGGCAAGGTTGTCTTCAACAACGACATCCTGAATGCTCCGGAAGGGATCTACAAGTACATGCAGATCAAATATGGGTGCGGTTCCGATGTCACGCAAATGGTCTGGGTGAACGCCCGCGAGATGACCAAATACGATGCCAATTACGCCCGTATCAATGCTGAGGTAGCTGCAATCGGTGATGTGATCCAAGCCATACCGCCGACTCCGATGTTCAACGACATCCAGGCGGAGGAAGCCGGTAGGTTGCAGACACCGCTCTCTGATGCTTTCGAGCGCTGGAACAATGCATTCTTGACTGGTTCAAAGAGCATCGAGAAAGATTGGAACGCCTATGTCCAAGAGATGAAGACGCTTGGGATCGAAAAGTTCGTTCAGATTTACAATGACAATTTGAAGTAATGTTTCATTCGATCGGGCGGATCGTTTCGATCCGCCCGCCTGTCTCGTATGGTAGGTATCATGGCCCGTTCATTGCATGCACCTATGATTCCGGTAAAGCACGGTTGGAAACGGAGTCTCCGCACATACCGCCAATTGTACCTGATGATGCTGGTACCGTTGGCCTACTTCCTCTTGTTCAAATACGTCCCGATGTTCGGCAATGTGTTGGCTTTCAGACGCTACCGGCCCGGTATGGGTCCGTTCGGAACCGAATGGGTCGGCTTGCGCTATTTCAATCAGTTCTTTCAAGATCCCGCTTTCTGGAGGGCATTCAGGAACACCCTGACTCTCTCGCTGATCAATTTGGTGGTGAATTTCCCCATACCGATTGTCTTCGCCATCCTGCTCAACGAATTAAGGAACCTGAAGTTCAAGAAATTCGTCCAGACTATCTCCTACATGCCCCGTTTCATCTCGACCGTGGTCGTCATTGCGATTCTTGGGGAATTACTCTCCCCCAGCACTGGCTTGGTGAACACCTTGTTGGGATCGATGTTCGACATGCAGCCGATTTATTTCATGAACGAGGAACAGTATTTCCGTCCCATATACATCTTGGTAGACACATGGCAGTACACCGGGTGGCTGGCCATCATTTACTTGGCTGCCATCACCAATATTCCCAGCGATTTGTATGAAGCGGCCATCATCGATGGAGCCTCACGCCTGCAGATGGTGTTTTACATCACGATCCCATCGATCCTTCCCACCATCATGGTCATGCTCATCCTCAACGTGGGCCGCTTGCTCAGCTTGGGATTCGAGAAGGTGTTATTGATGTACACCCCTTCCAATTCCATGGTGAGCGACATCATCGATACACTGGTGTACCGCACCGGCTTGGCCAATCAGAATTATTCGTATGCCACCGCGATAGGGTTGTTCAGCGGCATCATCGGTGTGATCTTGGTCTCCAGCTCGAACGCCTTGAGCAAACGCTTGACGGGCGAAGCGATTTATTGAGGGAAAGCGATGGTCAAGAAATACCGGTCTTTTTCCAGCACCATGTTTGACCTGTTCATCCATGCTGTGATGGTTTTGGTGATCCTGTCATGCCTGGTGCCGTTCATCTACATGGTGGCCCTCTCATTCTCCAGTCCTAAAGCGATTTTGAACAACCAAGTCTCCTTCTGGCCGGTGGGATTCAATGTGGAGTCGTATCGCCAAATCTTCACCTATCCCAATTTCTTCATAGCCTACCGCAACACATTGTTTTATACGGTTGCAGGGACTGCAATCGCCTTGACCATGACAGTCATGTTCGCCTATCCCTTGTCGAAGCCAAAACTGAAAGGGCAGTCGTTCGTGATGAAGCTGGTCATCTTTTCGATGTTTTTCAGCGGCGGACTCATTCCGAATTACCTGCTTGTCTCATCACTGGGCCTTACCAACCGAGTCTGGGCCATGTTGATCCCTTTCGCAATCAACCAATTCAACCTGATCATCCTGATCAATTTCTTCAAAGCCCTTCCGAGCGAGATCGAGGAAGCCGCCATCATCGACGGATTGGATTATGCCGGGATACTGGTGCGCATCGTGGTCCCGTTGTCGACGGCCGCCTTGGCGACCATCGGGCTGTACACAGCGGTATTCTTCTGGAACGACTGGTTCAACGGACTCATCTATCTGCGATCCAAGCAATTCCCGGTCATGCTGTTCCTGAGGAACATCGTGACGGGAACCAGCATGGTCTCAGATGCCGCCGGGATAGGCGACAAAAGCTCGATAGCCATATCGATCAAATCGGCCGTCATCATCACATCGACACTGCCGATCATCATCCTCTATCCGTTCTTGCAACGATATTTCGTTAAAGGCATCACGATGGGGGCGGTGAAGGGTTGACCCTCAATGTGAAATCTTACCCAATACGACTGCCGTCGCAGCTCCAGTGACCGAAGGTACATTTCCCACACTGCCATGGATGGTTTCATTGGCCAAGACGGCAAACGCGACAGCCTCCTTGGCAGCTCCGTCCCGACCGATTTCCTCGTTGGTCACGACGCGGCAGTAGGGCAGGCACTCTCGTAGATGCTCCATGAGCAGACTATTGCGGCTACCACCACCGCCGACGATCAACAGCGCAGGTTTTTCCGGACAGAACCGCTCGATGCCCAGCGCGACGCAGTGGGCGGAGAAACGGGTGGCCGTGGCCAATATCGTTGTCAACTCCAGAGCGCGCTTGTTGCCCTCATGCATCAACCGTTCGACATATGCGTTACCGTAACGCTCGCGACCGGTCGATTTCGGTGGCTTTTCGGCAAGATACGGATCGTCCGCCATCCATTGGAGCAAACCTGGATCGAATCGACGTTGACGGGCCAGGTTGCCGTCTTGGTCGAATTGGAGTCGTCCGGCTGTCATGATGTGGACGATCTGGTCCATCACCATGTTGCCCGGTCCGGTATCGAAAGCGACGACGTCGGACAGTCGGGCTTGTTTGGGGATGAGTGTCACGTTCCCGATCCCTCCCATGTTTTGCAGGGCAACCGCTTGATTCTCATCACGATACAGCAAGAACTCCACATACGGCACCAACGGAGCCCCTTGGCCACCAGCGGCCATGTCGCGCACCCTGAAATCGCTGACGACAGGGCAGCCGAGTTCCTGAGCAATGATGGCGCTTTCGCCAATTTGCAATGTCCCGCGCACGGGGAATCCCAGATATTCACTCGCCACCGGCTCATGATGGATGGTTTGCCCATGGCACCCGACCAAATCGACCATGCCTGTCTCTATTGCGGCTTTTTGGCAGAGATGCTTGCAGGCCCGGGCATACAAGTGGCCGAGCAACACCCCCATGCGACAGATCTCGACGGCTCCCCCGAAAGCACCTGAAGCAATATGCAGGATACGCTCGCGCACATCAGGATCGAACGGCTCGCTCAGGAAGGCGATGTGTCTGACCCGGGTGGCGAGGGCATGGCCTTCGATCTCAACCAACGCTGCGTCGACAGCATCGGCCGACGTGCCGCTCATCAAGCCGATAACTAAAAGGCGGTCCTTGCGTCGCAGTGCGTTTATGTCCATGGCCGTTTCAACTGTGGTTCCCGAGCCAATCGCGATAGATTCCGGGGGTGGAGTCGGCAATCAAGGTCGCTCCCACGCAACGGGTGTAGAAATCGGCCGGACCAACTCCTCCTATGATTGCGTAGACATACCCTTCGTGGCGCATCGCCCACAACGCTTGCACGAGCAAGGCTTTTCCGATTCCTTTACCTTGTTCCGAATCCAGAACCCGAGTGGGACCGAAAAAGTCGGGGGCTGTGGCGTTGTAGCAAGCGTATCCGAGTATCTCCTTGGCACGGGTGGCCACGAACAGCGAAACGGGAATGCGACTGAAGCAAGCATCGGCTTCACCGACCGCACTGCGGCTGGAATGTTCACCAATCCAATCAAGGATCCTGAGCTTATCAGGGGTGAGTGCCCGCCTGATGGTCACCTGATGGGTCGATATGTAAGAGAGGATCGGATCGAGTGGCGGCAGTTCCAATAGTTTGACGAGCATATCGGGCATAAGAATCCTCCTAATGTCACAGTGTGACGGGTAATGCGCCGTGTATGTGGGCAGTTCCTGCCAATACTGGCTTGAGTGCATCGAATGCCAAACGTGTGTATTCAAAAGCGGCCAAGCAGGGCACTGTGTCGACGATGAGCTTCGCATCGTAGGGGTTGCGGAGGGAAATAGCGATGACAGGTCTCCCCGTTGAGGCCAGTTGGTTCACCAATCGGCATTGTCCGCTATTCAGGTGTCCGTTGTAGGTCCCGACGATGCAGCAACTTGCTCCCATGCAAGCGGTGTCCAGCCGTTCAATTTCCGCTTGATCCGGGTCTATGGACATCACCGAATGGGTACCGTGAGCCCAATCAGCCATGTAACGGGCGAAGTTGAAGCTTGGATCCCCTACACTGGAGGCATTGGTCGCCCGATAGGCGTTCGGAGCGATGAAATGAGGATGAGAGCCTAAAGCAGGCATTCTTACTGCAGAGCTTTTCGCAAAGCAGAGGGAGCGTCGGGCAGCGTTCGCTGCAATCCGGCGGTGCTCATCACAACCGACGATGGAAAGCGCTGGTTGAGCGCTTTGCATCATCAGATGCTTGGCCTGGGCAATCCGCTCGAATGATTCTTCCATCCCATCGCGTAAAAGTGCATCGTGAGGGAGGTTTTGTTTCACCCTGTCGACGGCTTCAGCCGCAGTCTCGGCTGTATGGCTGATGAACACCATGTCGACCCCCGCTTTGAAGGCGGCTTCCGTGCCGGCAACCGTGCCGTAAAACTGCCGGATAGCGGCCATTTCCATGCAATCCGAAACAATCAAACCGGAGAATCCCATCTGGTGGCGCAATACATCGGTTAGAATTGTGCGGGACATGGTGGCGGGTAGCCTGTTGGGCTCCAATTGGGGGAAGAGAATGTGGCTGGTCATGATGGCGGGGATTCCAGATTCGACAGCTGCTTGGAAGGGGGCGAGGTCGACCGCCAGCAACCGCTCGCGTGGTTTATCGACAACCGGCAAATTGACATGTGAATCCAAATCAGTGTCGCCATGGCCTGGGAAATGCTTGGCGGCACAGAGAATGGGGGCATCCATGTAGCCTTTAGCCATTGCCAGTCCGAAGGTACGCACTGTTTCGACAGTATCACCGAATGAACGGACTCCGATGACCGGATTGTCAGGATTGGAGTTGACGTCCAAAACCGGTGCGAGGTTGAAATTTACCCCGATTGCCCGCAGTTCACGACCGGTCGCCAACGCAGTTTGGTAGGCTAGCTCATCGTCGGCTGTGGCTGCCAGAGCCATTGCACCGATCATGTTGGTGGCATCGTTGCTCAAGCGGGTCACCATGCCCCCTTCTTGGTCGATCGCGATCAAGGCAGGCCAACCTGTTTGTTCCTGTACGAGCTGTTGGATGTCGTCGCACAAGTTGTGCAATTGGGTGACATTCTCAATGTTGTGGGCGAACAGGATGACATTCCCGACCTTGCGGGTCTTGACCAAATCGATGAAGCCGGGACTCATGGCCTTTCCTGGAAAACCGCTGAACAAGCGTTGCCCGATGATGATGTCGTTGGTTAAGCCGTCCATGGGGCAACCTCCTAGCGGTAGAGATGGAATGGCCGTTTTTGTTCGCTGAACGCGGCGCTTTGGAGAGCACATGCCGCCAATAAAGCGGCACTGTCCTCACCGAATCGTTCAAAAAGATCGGAACCGGCTAAAAGCTCGATGGGCTTTTTATCAGACCCCGCCCGTGCTTCGAGGAAGGTAAAACTATCCGGATGTAAACGGCGGACTGTAGCCATCAATTCCACAGCGGTCTGTACACTCAGGTAAGCATCGGCATCGGTGATATGGGCGTGGACGCCTTGGCAAAGCATAGAAGCATATTTGGATGCATGCGGGGTGAAGTAGGCGCTTGTGAAACGCACTCCCGGCAAATTCTTCTTATTCATCTCCTCAGTCAACCTTTCTGCATCCACATAGGGCGCCCCAATCAGTTCGAAGGGGCAACTCGTTCCCCGGCCTTCGGATAGGTTTGTCCCTTCGATGAGGACCATGCCGGCGTAGAGCAAGGCCGTCTCGAAGCGAGGAATGGCTGGGCTTGGCATGATCCATATCGTTCCATGCTTGGGAAACAGCATCGACCGGCTCCATCCCAAGCAGGGGACGACCACTACATCGCAGTCGATTGAGCGTTGGGACTTGACCATCAAGACCAACTCGCCGGCAGTAAGGCCGTAGCGCAACGGGATTGGGTGCGGCCCGACGAAACTGGTAAAACCGGGTTCGAGGATGTTGCCTTCGATTCTGTCGCCGCCCAATGGATCGGGACGGTCGAGCACGATGAGCCTCACATGGTTGGCGGCACAAGCTTCAAGGGCGTTGATGAGGGTGGCTATGTACGTGTAACAACGCACGCCTATGTCCTGGATGTCGTACACGAGAGCATCCAGATGGTCAAGCATGGCCGGCTCGATTGATTGCGAACCGGGCCGGTAGAGGCTGTGGACGGGAATCGACAGCACCGGGTCGATGTAGGTGTCCACAATCCCCCCTGCCTCTACATTGCCCCGTAGCCCGTGTTCCGGGCTGAACAAAGCCTGTAAACCGTATCTGCGATGGAGTACTTTGGCGGTTGGTTCCAGATGGACATCCACCCCTGAAGCCGAGGTGATCAAACCAAGGCGTTGGTGTTTGAATAGCTCCTGTTTCCCATCGATCGTGTCAATCCCGTTCAGGACCATCGTCTCTCCCCACCCATCGAACACAGGCTAACACCGCCTCCCGTGGTTGTCAATGAAGATGCCAATTTTGTTGCATTCTGTTGCACTTTGGGGCTATAATCTCGCCAGACGGGCATGGCCCGCCACCAGCGGCACGCGCAACGTTCGGACCAGGAGAGAACCCATGGAAGAGAGCAAGCTGATCGTCATCGCCATCGGAGGGAATTCCCTTATCGAAGACAACAAGAAGATTTCAGTTCCATCCCAATACGAGGCTGCCCGCAAGACAGCACGGCACATCGTCAGGCTGGTCCAGGCGGGACACCGCGTGGTGATCGCCCACGGTAACGGCCCTCAAGTCGGTTTCATTTTATTACGGGCTGAATACGCCAAATCGATCCTGCATCCGGTACCGCTCGATTCCTGCGTTGCCGATACGCAAGGGGCGATTGGGTATCAGTTGCAGATGGCATTGCACAATGAGTTTCTTGCACTCGGCATGCACGTTCCCGCCGTGACGGTGGTCACGCAAGTTGAGGTCGATCCTCGCGATCCCTCCTTTGCCAAGCCCACCAAACCGATCGGGTCTTTCATGAGCAAGGAGGATGCCGAGGCCCATCGCGCCAAGGATGGCTGGGAAGTCGTCGAGGATGCCGGACGTGGTTGGCGCAGGGTGGTGGCTTCACCCAAACCGGTTTCCATTGTTGAGTTGGAAACTGTGCGGACATTGGTGGAGAACGGCGTGATCGTGGTCGCAGCTGGTGGCGGGGGCATTCCCGTCGTACGCCAACAGGATGGCTCATTGAATGGTTGCGAAGCCGTGATTGACAAGGATTTGGCGGCAGCGTTGTTGGCCAAGCAACTGAAAGCCGACCTGTTCGTCATTTCAACGGCGGTGGAGAAAGTGTGCCTGAATTATGGCAAGCCCAATCAAGTGACACTGGACACCATCGATGTCGAGCAATGCGGCCGTTATGTGGATGAGGGGCACTTCGCTCCCGGCAGCATGTTGCCGAAAATCCAAGCAATGATGGATTTCGTGCGCACGACAGGAAACGTAGGGTTGATCACCAACCCTGAGAACTTGTACGGATCTCTGTACGAGGGCAAAGGGACCAAGATCGTGCCCTGAGTGCTCACAAGTCGGCCAAATCGGAAGGATCATGCCCGGTGATCGCGAGTTTATGCTTGCGGTCGCGCCTGCGTTTGTTCAACAGGGCTAACAGGCGGCTATTGGCGATGTACAGTGGCAACAAAGTGATGATGATGCGGTAATTGTCTTGGAAAAGCACCTCCGGCAAAAGGAATTTCAAGCTCAGGAGCACCAGGGTGACCACTGCCATGAAGCCATTGAGCTTACGGAAAGCACCCATCGATTTTTTACTACCGAAGATGATCCGTAAGGCATGGAAGGACATCACCAGAAGCAATGGGTTGGCGAAGACGATGTTCTCATTGCCATAGGTGACATCGTGTGAGGTAGCCACCATCATGAACAGCAACAATGTCCCGGCGACGCCCATGATGAAGGTCCACACCCAGTTCAGCAAGCCATGGACGACCCGCATGAAGCGGCGCAGAGCCGATGCATGCAGGTGGATGCTCATCCAGTTCGTGGTGGCGAGCACGATGGCCAGGGCCAACGATGCGACCGCCCACAAACCAATGTCGGAATGGTATGCGCCGGCGATAGGAGGACGAACATCTGCTGCCGATTGAGTGTGGATGACTTGGCGGTCGCTGACCAGGGCGACCGTGTTTCCTGTGCTGTCCACATAGGTGAAATTGACCAGGGCTTCTTCGAGCACCAAAGGAAGGAACATGCGCTCCCAGAGGGTCGCCTCCTTATCGATGACACCGCTTTGCAAAAAATCGATCAACCAAGCAATCAGCGGAGATGGTGAGGTGTGGCGGGCAACATCCTGGCGGATCGTGTAGGGGGAGGGTTGCGAGGTGGCCCAAGACTTGAGTTGACCTCCGACAGCCTTGTCGATGATATCGCGAATCCTGGTGGAGCAGTTCTCATAGTAGTGATGGTACAGGTATTGATGGTTGCCGCTTTGGATGTTGAAGTTCAGGAATTTCACCAATTCGAGTTTGGCCGATGGCTCGAGATTCAAGGTGATGGTGCGGATGTCGCGGTCCTCCTCGATGGCTTGTCGGTAGCGGGCTTCAGCGCCGGTCGCCCATACTTCATACAGCATACGGCCCATGGCGAACGATCGATAAAAGCCCGTGCTGAAGCTGAAGATGCCGTAATCGTACATGACTTTGCGGTCATTGCGCAGATCGGTCACCACCAGTCCTGCATGGCCGAACCATACATACAACGGATCGCCTTTTCCTAAAGTGGCTATCTGGATAACAAGATTGTCGGCGACCTCGATATCTTGGGCTGACATTTCATGAAGGAACTCACGCTCGGCCAACAGCTTTTGGGATGAGAATGGATCTTCATGTTGGGGATACGGGATGAAGGATGCCCCCATGAGAGTCGACATTGCGACCATCACCATCATAAGGGCAGCCGTGAACCTGCTCGGGACATGCGTCATGCGGTCATCATATCACACGGGGCGATTCAGTCAACCGGGAGTCGGCCGCAAGGCTTGGTTGACAGTACACCATCGAGCAAGTAAGCTTGACCCATGCAAGAACATCGTATGGCAACACAAGCTCTTGACAGCGGCCTGCACCGCGACGGATGGTGCGATGGAACGTAATGTGGCCACGCCTGCGATTGTGTTGCAGACGCAACGGTCTGGCGATTTGCATAGGACCATCACGCTGCTCAGCCCCGCGTTGGGGATTATCCGGGTCCGCGCCTATGGAGCCCGCAAAGGCAAGCTTGCCGGTAGGATCGAACAATTCTTATGCGGTACGTTCCATCTCTATCACAATCCTGTCAAGGGGGAGTACTCGGTCGTCGATGTGGAACCCCACATGGGCTCAGAACGCTTGCGCAGTGATTTGGGCCGGACCTTTGCCGCTTCCTTCATCGCCGAAATGGTGTTGCGGATGGAGGGGGGGGATTCCAGACAAGTGCACGGACTGGTAGAAGCGGCCGTCACGGCTCTTGATGGAAGCGAAGAGGTCGAGCGTACCCTGATCCAATTCATCTGGAGGTTCATGGCTGTGGCGGGGTTGCAGCCCGATCTCACCTGCTGTCCTTGCTGCGACCGACCCTATCGCAACGATGAGATACTTTCATTCAACACGACACTTCACAGTCCATGTTGCCGAGACTGCTCCGATGTGGACCATGCTGACTTCCCCATGGCTTTGGGCCCCGGGGCAAGAAGGTATCTGGAGGCGACCACTCCGTTGCCATTCGAAGACGCTTTGCATGTAGGGCTTTCAGCAACTGCCGCCCTGCGCCTTAAGCGCTACATGCTGCGTTACGCTTCGATAGTTTCGGGTGGTATGTTGAAAACTCTCGGATTCGCCATGGAATGACGAGCCGGCTCTGTGGTATGGTGGAAGGCAAGGTCGAGTGTAACATGGAATGGAAGAAGGAACCGATTTTAGTAGAGGACGTACGCAGGCTTAACGAGCAGTTCGGGATTGATTACCTGACTGCCTCGTTGCTTGCCCGCCGGGGCGCTGTACGCTCCGATGACGTGAAGTTTTTTTTAGAGACAGACGTTTCGCACCTCCATAATCCGTTCATGTTCGACGAGATGGAGATGTTCGTCGACCGGATTTTAAGCGCACGCGACGACCATGAGAAGGTCTGCATCTTTGGTGACCGCGATGTCGATGGGATCACCGCCACTGTCTTGTTGAAAAAAGAACTCGATGCCATGGGTATCGAGAATGAATGGCGGCTTCCCGATGGGGACGCCCCGTACGGGCTCACAAATGTGGCCATCGATGCCGCCATCGCCAATGGGGTCACCTGTGCCGTCACGGTGGATTGTGGCATCTCAAACCACGCCGAGGTCGAATACGCCCGCAAGCTCGGCATGGATGTCCTGGTGACCGACCACCATCTTGGCGGGGAATCCATCCCGGCCGCCACCGCCGTCATTAACCCAAAATTGACCGGATCGGGCTATCCTTTTGCCCATTTGGCCGGTTGTGGGGTGGTGGCGAAATGCATTTGGGCGCTCCGTTTCGCCCAGACCGATGTATATCAAGAGGAGATGTTGCTGCTGCATGCCTTGCCTGGCAACACCGAGCCAGGCAACGAGACGGTGATCATCGAAGCCCTGAGCATGAAGAACCTGTTGGTGGAGGACCGCATCAGGGAAGAGGTGGTTCCCGGTTTGTTGCGGGTGGACCAAAGCAGGCTCGTCAGGTTCCTGGACCGCCAAGTCCCCATCCTCGCGTTCGATGTCGACACGGAGATGAAATTGTTGCGCAAGGCGTTCGGCAAGTCGGTCGACATCCATGTGGTGGAATTGAGACCGCTGATTGAAGCGGCCCTCCCTCAAACGGCTGGGAAAAGCTTGTTCGCCCTCAAGCAAATCAGCCGAAGCATACGGTACATGAACGATGCATCGGAGCTCGATGTACTGGTCTCGCTGTTTTGCTCGTATGTGTATCGCAAGCATCCCCAATTGGGCAAGGATTTTGAGCCGTTGTTCGACTTGGTCGCCATCGGTACCATCGCCGACCTCATGCCGATGACCGATGAGAACAGGATCATGGTCCGTACCGGTTTGCATGCTTTGACAGCCTTGAGCCGCGTGGAACTCAAACCGTTGCTGATGGCTCAGAATCTTGCCGGGAAACAGCTGTCTACTACCGATGTGGGTTGGCAGATCACCCCCGTCATCAATGCAGCCGGGCGTTTGGGCAAGCCGCAAGTCGCCGCCAATATGTTGTTGGCCGCAGACGAGGCTGCCGCCCGCACCGCCTGTGAAGAATTATTGGCTATGAATAAGGAACGGCAACGCCAAGGGGAAGAATATTGGGATCTTTTAGGCCCCAAAGCAATCAAAAGCCATTCCGATTTCAACGGGAAATTCCTGTTCTTGGAAGAACCTTCCATCAGCCGGGGTATGACGGGAGTGTTGGCTTCTCGTTTTCTGAAGAAATACAACAAGCCCTGCTTGGTTGTCGCACACCTGGATAACGACCGCGTGACCGGTTCGATGCGCAGTCCTTCCGATTTCGATACCAGGGCCTTCTTGAGTTTGTTCGGAGACTTGTTCCTTGACTACGGTGGGCATTTCTGCGCTGGTGGCTTCAGCATGGAGAAAGAAAACTTGCCGGAGTTTAAGAAACGGATCTCCCAAACGATCGACGCCATGGAGGAGGTCGATGAAAGCGAGCAATCGATCCGCATCGACGTGGAATTGCCACCCGAGTACCTCAATCCGAATTTGATCAAATTAGTGGAGGCGTTCGAACCGTACGGAGAGGGCAATCCTCCGTTACAATTCTACATCCGCAACGCCAAGGTGGAGGAAGTCCAGTTCCTCAACAGGTCCAAAAGCGAAGGACCCGGTCATGTAAAACTGCAAGTCGCCTATGGCAAGTATCGTTGGCCGGCAGTGTAT
>CAZJAK010000018.1:27898-38603 GCA_964543935.1 uncultured Spirochaetaceae bacterium | reverse complement strand
GTGGATGAAGTCTGAAACCACGATCCCTTGGAAGCCCCACTCGCCCTTGAGCACAGTGCGCAGCAGATAGGCATTCTCACCACAGTATTCGCCGCGGACCTTGTTGTAAGCCGACATCACCGCCGCGACGCCAGCGTCGACGCAAGCTTTGAACTGCGGCAGGTATACCTCACGCAGCGAACGCTCGTCGATGCCCACATTGACCTTGTAGCGCTTGTTCTCCATCGAGTTGAGGGCGAAATGCTTGACGCAGGCCATCACATGGCGCTGCACGCCTTCGACAACTGCTGTTCCCATCGCAGCAAGCAGATGGGGATCTTCTCCATAGGTCTCCTGTGAACGGCCCCACGATGGGTGCCTGAGCAGGTTCACGCATACGCCGGCAAAAAAATTCGCCCCCAAGGCCCGGGCTTCCATTCCCATCGCCTCTCCCACACGCCGTTCCAATTCCACATCCCAAGTGGCGGCCCTGGCCATGGCGACAGGGAAGCAGGTCGACTGCCTACCCATCACCACTCCGGCCGGCCCGTCGGTGAAGCGGATGCCGGGTATGCCGAGTGCGGCATCCTCTCCGGCGATGTATGGAAAATCGTTGTACTTCAAGCAAGCCGGCACATATTGCGCCACGGTGGTGTTCGGAGTCATTTGCCCGATTTTCTGCGGCAACGTCATGTCAGAGACTATCCGGCGGGCTTCGAGCAGGCAGTGCACGTCATCCATGGGCGGCAGTTGATGGAATATGCCCCATCCGGGAACTTGCGGAGCGACGGTATCCAAGACACCGGCTTCGATGATGTGCCGAGCGAGAATCTTGCGTTGTTCTATCGGCATCGCCACAAGATCCTTGTGCGTGATGCTTCCCCATCCATTCGAACCGAAGCGTGTGTCCTGCATGTCTCACCCTTTGATGGCGCCAGCGGTCAGACCTTTGATGATCTTCTTCTGGCCAAAGAAATAAACTATGAGCAATGGGATGCTTGCCGAAGCGAGCGCCGCAAAAATGTAACCATAATCGGTCTCGAACTGCCCGACGAAGTCCATGATGCCGACCGGCACGGTACGGACCTCTTGACGGTTGGTGAAGGTCAGGGCGAAGATCAACTCGTTCCACACAGTGAAGAAGTTGAAAATAACGATGGTGCTCAAGGCGGGGGTCGACAAAGGCATCATCACCGATGCCCAGATACGCTTGAGCGAGCACCCGTCGATGCGGGCGGCATCCTCAAGCGCCATCGGCAGGTCGTGGAAAAATCCACGCATGATGAACACTGAGACAGGGATGTTGAAGGCAATGTAGGGAAGGATCATCGCCAGATAGGTGTCGAACAGGTTCAATGTCCGCAACAGCACGAAGTTGGGGATGAGCGTTACCTGAACCGGAATCATCATGCCGGCGATCAAAAGGAAAAACAACGGTTCGCGCCAACGGAAATTCACCCGGCCAAAGATGAAACCCGCCAAGCTGGACAACAGAACGATCCCGGCTGTCGAGATGGTCGACACGATCAAGCTATTCACGTAGTAGCGTGGAAAGGTACTGGAGCCCCAGATATGGAGATAGTTGGAGGTGTTCAACCGTTTGGGCAGGGCGAACACGCTCTCATAGATTTCTTGCATCGGTTTGAGCGAGCTGTAAGCCAGCCACAGCAACGGATAAGCCATGATGATGAAAAAACATGCCAAGATGGCTGTCTTGACAATCTCTTGCGCCAACGGGACGCCTCTGACAGTGAGTTTCATCAACGGACCTCCCGCTTTCTTGCCGAGAGACGGGTGAACGTCATCGACAATACGAAGGCGATGATGAACAGGACGAACGCCAAGGCCGAGCCATACCCCATCTCCCAGGCAAGGAAAGTCTTCTTATACATGTAGGTGGCGATGAGCTCCGTCGAATTGGCCGGTCCGCCCGAGGTCATGACCCAGATGAGGTCGAAATACTTGATGGAACCGACGATCGACAACACACAAGCTGTCTTGAATGTCCCGGACAACAACGGCAGGGTGATCTTGCGAACCACCTGCCACGAGGTGCATCCATCGATCCGGGCGGCTTCGAACAACTCCGTCGGGATCCCCTCGATGGCTGCCATGAACAGGACCATGTAGAATCCGATATACTTCCAACTGATGACCGCCAGCACGGCATAGAGGGCCAACGCTGGATCGCCCAACCACCCCCTGGTCAACCCTTCCAATCCCATCGTCCGCAGCACGCTGTTGAGCAAACCGAAGGTTGGCTCGTAGACATAATAAAACAAGTAGCCGGCTGCGACGGTCGAAACGATCTGTGGGGCGAAATAGACCGTCCGCAGCAGGCTCTTGCCCCTGATTCTTCCGGTCAGGATGATGGCGAGGAATATCGCTGGCGGCATCTGGGTCGCCAGCGACACGAACACGACGATGAGGTTGTTGCTGAACGCCTTCCAGAATATCGGGTCGTGCAGGATATCCCGATAATTTTCCAATCCGATGAATTTGGTGATCGGACCAAGACCATCCCAGCGGTACAAGCTGTAGCGGGCCGATTGGAAGATCGGAAAGACGACCAACACTGCGTACAAAACGAACGCCGGCACAAGGAACAAGAGGATGGTAAAGCGGGTATCGGCTTGTAGCCGGCGTCTCGTCAGCATAGTGTTACTGCAACTCCTTCTTGGCCGCTGCTTCCCAATCGGCCGCCTTCTTCTCGGGCGTTACCATCTTGGCATACAACGCCGCCACCGAAGCGAGGTGCGTCTGGGCCAGGCTCGGTGTCGAGGACTGGTCATAATACAACTGGATTCCGGTCGATTTATCGACCTCTTGGATGACCCGTTTGGTCAGGTCGTCGAGGGTGACCTTGTCCATCGAGAATTTGGCAGCCGGCAGGCGTTTGGCGATGCCGAGCACGTCATTGGCCGTCATCTCGGAGGAAAGCTCAATCAGCAATTCCTTGACCAGCTCGGGGTACTTGGTCGAGCTAGAGGCTGCAAACGCAGCATTGGTGCCACCCACCACGTCGGTGATCTTGCCCTTGCCGCCTTCGACCACGGGGAAGCGGAAGTAATCGACCTTGCCGAACATCTGGGGTGCCTCGCTGGCGATTTGGCCGGGCAGCCACGAACCCATCAGCAACATGGCGGCCTTTTCTTGGGTGAACACCTGGCGCATCGAAGCATATTCCGCACCCATGAAACCCTCTTGGAAGCATCCGGCATCCACCATCTGTTGCAACAATTTGCCGGCTTGGATGAAAGCGGGATCCTCGAACGTGCCGCCTGGCTCGCGGGCGATGGCTTTCTTGAACGGTTCAAGACCGCCAACGCGGGTGACCAAGTATTGGTAGAACAAATCCCCGACCCACTCGGCCTTGTTCAACGCCAACACGATGGGAATCATGTTGTTGCTCTTGAGCACAGCACAGACGTTGAGCAACTCGGCGAAGGTCGTCGGGACAGACAGATTGTACTTTGCGAAGATCTCCTTGTTGTAATAGAACATCACATTGGCCAATTCGACCGGGACCCCCCATACCTTGTTGTCGGAGGAGACGAACGTCAAGGCTGCGCTGGAAAAGCGCTCCTTCCAGCCGTCCTTGGCCATCGCGGCGGTCAAATCGAGCACCAAGCCCTTGCCGGCATAGGCGGCGAGCTGCCCACCGCCCCAGGTCTGGAAGATGTCGGCGTCCTTGCCGCCTGCAGCCATCATGGTGGCGAACTTGGTCTTGTAGTTGCTCATGTCCCCGTAGCTGACGATCTCGACCGTCACATTGGGATGAGTCTCCTTGAAACGGGCGATGGCCCCATCGAGAACCTTGCGGAACGGAGTCCCTTCAGGATAAATATCCCACATCCTCAGGGTGACCGGTCCTTGCGGTGCCGCTTGCGTTTCTTGGGCTCCCGCTGCGAATACCGTGCTTCCGAGCATGACCATCACGGCCAAGCACACCAACATCTTGCGTAACATCGAATGCCTCCTTTTTCGGAACCTTACATCCGTCTGGCCGTAGAGCCTCGGACGATAAGCTCCGTATTCAACATGATTGCAGGATTCTCGACCCGCTCGCCGTCGATCAGGCGTTTGACCAGCATGGCCGCCGTCTCCCCCATGGTGAACAACGGTTGCTTGATAGTGGTCAAGGGGGGATACACCATGGCCGCCTTGACGGTGTCGTCGAATCCGACCAGCGACAGGTCGGCTGGAATTTTCAAGCCATACTCCTGGGCAGCCCTCATGGCCCCGATGGCCATGTCGTCATTCGAACAAAACAGTGCGGTAGGCCTGTCGGGAGAGCGCAATAAAACCCGGGCTGCCTCATAACCGCTTTGTTCGCTAAAATCACCGACAGCAGTCAAGGCGGGCTCATAGGCAATCCCATGGGAACTCAACGAAACCTTGTGGCCCTCCAACCGCTCGCGGCTGCAGCCGAAATCCATCACGCCGGTGATGAACCCGATGCGGCGGTGTCCGAGCGAGACCAGATGCTCGGTCGCATCGAAGCCCCCCTTCTCATTGGTGGCAGAAATGGTGGGCATGTGGGTATCGATGCCGCGGTGGTCGATCAACACGATCGGCATGTCCGATTGTAATAATTGTTGTTCCAATTCAGCAGAATCCCGCGGCAACAGCACTACCAGGCCATCGACCGTCTTTTTGGAAATTTTTTGCAGGAAACGCTTCTGGTTTTCCCCCGACAGGCCGGTCGTGTACAGCATCAGTTCATAATTTCCCTGGGCAATCTTCTCGGCGACGCCTTGGATGACGGTCAGGCTGTAGGGATTGGAAAGAGAAGGAACCAACAGCCCGATGATGTTGGTGCGGCCGACAGCCAAATTGATGGCAGAAACCTGCGGTGTAAAACCAGTTTCCTCGATGATCGCCATGATCTTGCGACGGGTTTCCTCATCGACATACGGTTTATTGTTCAACACCCGCGAAACTGTGGTTTTAGATACTCCCACCCGTTTGGCGATATCGTCGATCGTGACCTTCCTGTTCTCCATGGCTTACCGTCCAACGATGCCCTTGAAACCGGTTCCCTGTCGGTATGTAACCGGTTCCCGACCAATATGTAACCGGTAACATAGTAAAATGAGCACAGAAGGCTGTCAACTGTGGATTGAATCTTTTTGGGGATTTTTACAGGAGAATTGACTTACAACCGCCGCTCGAACGGTACGCGCCGGTTTGGGCAGTGAGCGCGCTCACAGTAGGCACAACTTTCGTAGTCATGCTCCTTGGAGGCAAACAGAAGGCCCGCCACTGTCTTGTTGGGAACCATCAGGGAACTGTCGGTCAAGCGGACCCCGATCTCGCTCGCGCATCCAAGCACTCTGAAAATTCCTTGCAGTTGCTCGACCGGCCAAATGTCGGTGTTGCCGGAACCGGGATTCAGGCTCGACGGCCTATGCACACCCTCATGCTCCTTGATGTGTTGCAACAAGGCTGTCCGCGCTTGCCGCAGCGCCTGGGTTTTCAAGCTGTCGACCCAATAAGGGGCCAGCATGTCGAACCGGCTCAGATCGAACGACTCCATCCCGTCGCCACAGCTGGCGATGTAGGGGAAAATCCGGTGCACTCCATCCAACGCCGACAGAGCCTTCCCGGCGAATCGAACGCCCTGAACCTCCACTGAAGGCAATGATCCCATGGCAGTATGGTTATCGATGAACAGGCGCACATAACACGCCACCGGCACAAGACGCTCCAAAGAGGCTTGGAATATGGCATGGACTTGGTCTGATACATCCTCGAGGGCTTGCAGACGTATATCCTGTGCAAAGCGCTCGAATGAGGGTTCGAACCTCGCCCGAAGGATGACAACACAAGAATCGCTCACACCTTGCCTCCCCCTTGCGTTTCAACCAAGCGTCCCTCGACACCAAAGCGGTCACGCCACGCCGTCTTGATGACTCGGTCCAAACCGACCGAAGCACGGTAGATGAGAACCAAGCCCTCCTCAATCCCGACAGGCGCATCCCTGCGGCAGATGCGCACTTGGTCGCCAACCGCATCGACTTCCAACAACGAGCCATCCGGGGAATGGACAAAGCCCTTGGCACGCAACAGCCATGAGGCCATGTCCTTCAGGAAAGCCGCCAACGAGTCTTGATCGAACGATCCAACCGGAAGGAACACGGCGCTTTGCGGACGGCCATACTCTCCCCATCCAGCATAAGATCCGTCTTGCCGGCTGGCCCGTTGTGAATGGATGGAGAGTACCGAAGGAGCGGCCTTTCCATCGCGGCAGGGGAACACGGGGGCGCCAGGTGCCAACTCGTGCAAGCGGTTCAGTACATGTCGGAGTGTGTCGTCTCCAACCAGGTCGACTTTATTGAGGATGATGGCATCGCTGTAGGTGACTTGTTCCTCCACATTCGAAACCACCTGCGACAACTGAATGAAACGTGCTGCGTCCACCACACAGATCATCGATCCGAAGCGGGCCTTGTAAGCCGAGCGTTGGTCGATATAGCGCGTCATATCAGCCAATGCGGAGGGCTTGGCCAAGCCGGAAGTCTCGACCACAATCAGATCCAGATCAAGGTTGGCCAAATCGACGACCTGCTGGATGAACGACGGTGCCAGACAAGCACAAAAGATTTGTCCACCCTTGAGGGTACGAACCTGGACGAATTGCTGCGGATTGTGCGCCAAAGCGCTGTCGACAACAATCGGCCCGAAATCGTTGAGCAACAACCCGATGCGCCGCTGGTGCATGTGGGTGACCAGATGGTTCAAGAAGGTGGTCTTGCCCGAGCCGAGAAAGCCGGTGATCAAGTGGTACGGGACGACCTTGTCCATCAGCGTGCGACCGCCGCCAAACGCTTGAGCAGCTCATCCCGACTGGGGATGATCGAGGAGAATGCCAACTGGCCGTTGATGTAAATACTTGGCAATTGTTTCACCCCCATGACTTTGCAACGGGCAATATTTTCAGGAACAGTATACTTGTATTCCACTACATCGATGGGAACCGATGCTTGTTCGACTGCATCGCGAGTGGCGGCCATCATGTAGGTGCAGGCGGCACAGGTGGCAGAATCCAAAGTGAACACTTCCACCAACGGGCGGGCCAAGTTACCGTAATCCGGCAACGTGCCGGTGAACTCGATGGTCGAGCTTTGGTAACCGGCCACCATCCGGCGGGCGCTCTCCGTTTCATGCACGGCATGTTCGGCAGCGATGGCGTTTTCGACCGGTATGTCGTAGGGCATGTCGCATCCGGGAGAGACAATCAGGTGCCCTGGCGAGCAACGGTCGATCATATCGACAACCGCTTTCATGTTGTCCTGCTGGTTGCCGAACAACATCACCGTGGTGAGTGGCAAATTGCCCCCGACGGTGATGCCGAAACGGTCGGTGATGGTCTTAGCCAGCGGCAAGTCGACGTTTTCATCGACCGAGATGCTGTCGCAACCGGTGCGGCACATCGGCTCGATGTTGCGCGTGGCATTGCCGCACACGAAAAACGAGGATTTCGCTGTCGTCGACCTGATCGAGGAAAACAGCTCGCCGAACGGTTTGAGCATGAACTCTTCGAAATGATCGGGCGAGATTTGGGAGATCAACGGATCGACGACCGCCACGACGTCAGCCCCGTCCTGGGCAAGGTAGGTCGCCACAGCCGTCGCGACCCGAGTGGTATAGGCGAGCAGGCCGTGCACCCGCTGGGGTTCCAGGATCATGTCCATGAAAATGTCCGTCCCGCGCACATGCGAAGCCAATGTGAACGGCCCGCAACAAATTCCGTATAAAGCAGTCGACTCACCAAGGGCAGTTTTCAGGCGGCGCAAAGCAGCGAGTTCCAGAGCGAGCCGGCCATCGGAAGGAGCCGGGATGTATGTAGGAATCTCTTCTGAATCGGCCAACGGGTGGCTCGCCACGCTGGGAGGAGCATCCTCCGACCATACCAGACTGCACCCCAGAATCTCGGCTTCGATTTGCAAATCGAACATGACCGGCTGTCCGTCAGGCCGATAGAGCCGGTTGACCTCAAGCTGGGCTTCAACCAATGCTTCCACATCCGTACTGACTTGCCGTGCCGAATGACCGGTCAGTTTTCCGGCATGGACACCCGTGAAGGGGACCCAGGGGAGTCTGTCCGTCTCCAATCCAGCCAAGGTCCGCAGAACGCGCTGTTTACCTGTCATAGCCACCTTTAAGCCCCCTTGCAGATTTCCAAGGCCACATCGGCGGCCGTAGCCGCATCGGGAGTGTAGCGGTCGGCTCCGACAGTCTGCTTGAAAGCCTCCGTCACCGGAGCACCGCCGATCATGACCTTGACCCTGTCTTGCAAGTTGGCCTCGCGCACAGCCTTGACCACGTTTTCCATTTCCTTCATCGTCGTGGTGAGCAAAGCCGAACAAGCGATGATGTCGGCTTGGTGTTTGACAGCTTCCTCGACAAAACGCTTCGGAGCTACATCGGTGCCCAAGTCTATGACCGTCAGGCCCTTGCCCTTCATCATCATGCCCACCAGGTTCTTCCCGATATCATGCAAGTCGCCCTTGACTGTTCCGATGACGACGGTGCCGCGGGTTTGGGCGTTGGCCGCCACCAACAACGGCTTGAGAATCTCCATACCGGCATTCATGGCCCGGGCGGCAATGAGGACCTCGGGGACGAACACCTCGTTGTTCTTGAACTTGACCCCGATGATGTTCATGCCGGTCAACAGCCCCTGATCCAAAATTTCTTCAGGACCCATGCCCTCGTCGACGGCCTGCTGGACCAATTCCTTGACTTCCTTCGCCCTGCCCTTTTGCAGGAACGCGCTGAGCGCTTGCATATCGGCCATACCGATCCCTCCTCGGACACGCCGGTCCCAGGGACCGCTGCGTGCCTAGTGTGGCTCTTTCCGCGAAGCGCTTGTTCCGGCAATCAAGGTTTCCTGGCTGTGCACCTCAACCTCCTCCGCGCCTTCCCGGTCTCCCAGTGGCCTGTTGCGGATTCGTCCGTGCTTACAGTGACGGGCTCGCGGGGGATTCTCACCCCCTTCCCTTGCAATCGTCGGCTATTCTATGGCAAGGATAACCTACTCTGATCAACGAAGCAGTAATTATTTCATCATTTTAGGTAATTTGTTAGCATCATAGCGACTCATGCACTTCGGCTGTATCGGATGGATACAACCGCCCGTTGGAGCGGAACTCTGTTGGCGACATGTGGGCGAATCGCTTGAACACCTTGGAGAAGTAACTCTGGTCCGAGAAACCCGACAACTCGGCGACCTCATTGATGGGCAGTGCCGTCTCGACCAACAAGCGGTACGATTTTTCAATCCTGAAACGATTGACGGCATCTGAGAATGGAAGGCCCATCTTGGTGTTGAACAACCGGCTCAAGTGGGTCGGACTCACACAAGCGGCCGTGGCAGTCTCCTGTAGGGTCACCTTTGATTCAAACCTCTGGGCGATGTGGCGCATGGCCCGCGCCAACACCGGTCCATAGGCATGGTCGCTGCTGTCGAAAACCAACTGGGAAAAACGATGCAGCAAAGCCGACAACCACGCGGCCAGCTCATCCTGGTCCCTGAAACGGGACAATTCCCGCTGGCTGCGTACGGTGGCCGCCACGATGGCCTCCTCGTCGGCCCCTCCTTGGATGGCGCTGCGCGAGATGATCAGGACCAACTGCATCACCCGGTAGCGGATTCGCTCCAAGCTGTTGCCTTCAGAGAAAAAGATCGAGCCCAACAACTCGTTGAGGGCCTGCTGGGCCCGTTCGCGTTCTCCCCACCGGATAGCCTCCTGCAAGCGGGCCTCCTGTTCAAGGATTTGTGAACCTTGTGGAGAAAGGGTCGATCCTTCCCGCTCCTTGAGCTCTTGGATGTATTCGGAGAGTTGTGATTGCTGGTCCAGCGCCAAACGGGACTCGACCATGCTGTGCTCGGCATAACCGGAAACCCAAGCGGCGCACATGCGAAGAACTTCCTGCAAGCTATGGACGCGCTGGATGGGTATGCGCACGAGATGCTTGAGAGCCTCGGGACACGAAAGCTCCTCATCGAGCTCTGCTTGCATGTCCTGTGGTTCCAAAACCAGCACCGGTCCGGCCAGAATCGCCTTGTCCATGCGGCCGTCGAGAAGGACCGGACTGATCCAGAACATCAACGAACAACGGCAAAAGTAGACATAGCTTCCGCCAAACCGTCTGGCAAGCCGGGCACTGCTTTGATGAAGCGCCTGACACTGCGCAACAGTCGAACCAGTAACGCCCATTCCAAGCACACAGCCTGGGCAGACGTCCCCTTCGCAAGCAGGCTTGTTCAGGTCGAGCACGCGGCAAGGAATACCGGTTGCTTGCCGGTAATGGGCCGCTACCTCGTGCTCGCCGAACGGATTGCTGTGCCGAGGCATGTTCAGGACTCCCGTCCGAACAGCATGTGTTCGATATAACGCTCTTGAAATAGAGCCGAAGCAGATAGTTCCACATAGATGGCGTTCTGCCGCAATGTTTCGATCCGCCTCAAGACAGTCTCATCGCAAGCAGCCATGCAGGCCCCTTTTCCGGCGGCATTGCCGACCGCCTTGATCGGTTTCTTGCCGATTGCCGGCAACAAACCGATCTTCAATGCACTTGAAAGGGCAATGAACGAGCCAAATCCTCCGGCGATGATGATCCTGCCAAGATCCTCCAGCGACAAATCGGCCGTTTTCAGCAACGTGTCGATGCCTGCCGCAATGGCGGCCTTGGCCAGTTGGACCTCCCGCACATCGCG
>CAZJAK010000018.1:0-27798 GCA_964543935.1 uncultured Spirochaetaceae bacterium | reverse complement strand
GCGCTTGCCATCCCATAACGCAATCTCCCCATTGGTGCCGATGTCGACATACAAAGCCGGTTCGGGCGAAGCGAAGATGTCGGTGGTGGCCAATCCTGCCGTGATGTCGGAGCCCACATAAGCCGCCACCGCCCCCGGAAGGATGAGGGGGGCTTGTGCTGCGCACGTCAAACCGATGGCCGCACCGGTCGACTCAAGCGCAGCGGTGAAGGCGCAGGTGAACGGCGCGCACGCGATACCGCTTGGATCGGCCTTGACCAACAAATGGATCATGGTGGGATTGCCGACCGCAACTACACGTTCCAATCGTTGTGGTGCCACCCCGTGAGACTCACAGAGATCCTTGATCATGGCATCGAGTTGCCCCACGATAGCCTGTTGAAGCTCAGCGATGGCGAGCGGATACTGTTGGCAATGCTGGATGCGGCTGATCACATCGGCACCATAGCGCCGCTGTCGATTCAATGCCGCTCTCTCCCCCAGGACCGTTTTGTTCGATAGGTCCACGAGGTAGACCACCACCGTTGTGGTCCCAATGTCGACGGCACAGCCAAGATGCACAGGAGTCCCACCAGCGGCGACACCCCCGCCCGCAGGTTCAAATCCGACTTGGATGCGGGCATGTCCGGCTAAAGGCACGGGCTCGACAACAAGCGACGCCTGCTTCGACGGCACCAACCGGCACGCCAAGCGCATTCCAGCGGCCACGGCGTCCTCTCCTAGCAAGGCCTGTTCCTCGGCATCGGGGGAACTGGCAGATCCTTTCAACACGCGGACCAGGCATTTGCCGCACGTCCCGTTGCCACCGCATGGCGAGTCTAACTCGACAGCATCGATTTCCCTGATGAGGTGGAGCAACGAACTGGTGCCGTCAGGAATTCGCCGGTAGGTGCGCCCCGCAGCAATGATGTCGATGTAAGCCTCCATGGAAGCGAACCCCCGTAGGTGTATGGATAGGAGAACCAGAATCCATGTTCGGTCAATTGGCCGCCGGTGTCAACTCGGTGTGTCAGTAATCGCACTGAGGATCGGTTGAGGGATGTCTTTGAGGGCAAGGCCGCAGGCGAACGCAATCCGGTCTACCAAAGCCATCTTCCGAACTGCTTGAAAAAAGCGCGCATCGGCTGGATACGGCTTGCCATCGGCATCGACCGTGTCGAACGAAAGGGCATACCGGTATGCTGCAGCGATATGGTCGAACGGTAATCCGAGCCGCTCTGCTTCCAGCATGACACCCATCAGGCGATCGTCACACCGAAGCTTGCGCTGTACATCCCGCCCGACCCGGTGGACTGTATCGCCCAGGACCGAGTTGGCGAACCGCTCCAACAAATCATCGATATAAGCATCCAATGCAGAAGCAGTGAATGTTTTCGGGTACTTGGCGAGCATGACGTCCCGGCTTTCATGCATCGCGCAACCGACCCAGTCCAGCACAGCCGGATCTTGCAGGACGGAAGCCAACAGCGGCTCTTCAGGGTGAAAGTGGAAACCGACATAAGCCGTTACGGCATGGCCCATGTTGTGGATGAACAATTTGCGGTCGACATAGGCCCCGATCGGGCTGACCGCCTCGATCTCTTTGAAAGCCGGAATCGCTTGTGTAAAAGCATCCCGGTCGACGATGAGTGTGTTGAAACTTTCAGCGATCATGACCAGCGGATCACCGCCACGTTGGATCGGCACCATCTTGCCAATGCTGGTTTGGACCAAACCGACCAGCGTACCGAATGGATAATCATCCGGCAGAAAGGGAGCAAGCAGCTTACGCAATGTGGTTGCCCCATCATGGATGTTTTCGGCGATGATGATGTCCAGAGGAACCGGTCCACGCTGTTCCAGTCGTTTTAGCAAGCCGCGTGATAGTGTCTCGGCGATAGCAGGCCAGACCTGCTTGCCCAATGACAACGAGAGCATGTCGGCCGTGACGATCTCGGCCAACACCGCCGTCGTGTCGCGACCGTCGATTGCCCGCACCCCGTTGATCGTGAGACTGGTCCGTTGTCGGGCCGAGACCACCTCGACACGGTACGACCGACGGCTGTTCAATAAGTCGACCAAGGTCCTGTCGATGTCTATGAAGACCACCTCGTATCCGTTGCGGGCAAAAATTTGGCCGATGAAGGACCGGCCGATGTTGCCGGCTCCCCATTGGACGAGCTTAGCCGGCATGGACGGCCTCCCGATAGGCATGCACGAGCGGTTCTATCCGGCTCAGCTTTTCACCCGGTGCCTGCTCGTGATACGTCCCGCCATGGTACATGCAAGCGAACCCTCCCGACGCACACCCCCATGCACAGGCATCGACCAACTCGAGCTGGCGCTTACCAACAGCGAGTTGCTTGGCGACCGACACCAGTGCACCGCCCACGAAATTGTCGCCGCAACCTGTGGAATCCTTACGCAAGGAGGGATCGCGTTCCAGCATTTCGTCTACCCGCCGGCTCACCGGCATGCTGTGTAACGGAAAGCTGGAGAATCGTTCCCCACCTGCCCACACCAGCATCTCCTTGGCCCCGTTGGTGATGATGAACGACCCGACCTTCAAACGCTGCAATTCCTTGGCTGCCTGAGCGATGCTGCCGGTTCCCGTCAAACGCATGGCCTCGACGGCGTCTGCGACTAAGAGATCTATGCAACGGTAGCTCGCCGGTGTTCCCAGCGGCCACCGCTCGCTACCGGTTTTTTCATGGCGGAAATCGTAGACAGTCCCCACCACAGTAAAGCAGCCCTCTCGTTTGGCTCGCGCCAACACGTGATCCAGATCGTCATGGAGGCGGGGAACGAGGGCAGTGCCTCCCAGCAAGACGACATCCGACCGATAGAAAGAATCACTCAGGTCGTCGGTCCCGAAGCTGTTGGCGGCTCCGATGGTGTTTATGAACGATCGCTCGCCCTTGCCGCCGTGACCGCGTGGATCGGCCAACACGACCGTGGAGGCAGAAGGCAATCCTGGAACCGTCTTAAAACAAGTTTTCAATGGGGTGGCCGCCACCAGCGTGCGGATCGTTTGGCCTTGAGCGTCGTCTCCCAGAGCACCATGGAAGGTAACCGTACAGTCTTGTCCGTCCAGCAACTGGGCGGCGTTGACCAAAGCCACGACAGCCGGTCCACCCAAGTTGCACACGTCGAAGGTGCGCTGTCCCACCAAGCGTTCCAGCACATCCTGCACCGGCATGCCAGCAAAGGCTGCCATATCCTCGGCAAACACCAAACCACCCGGAACCAAGCCGCCGTCGCCAGGCCGTTTGCTCAACAACTGCTGGAACGCGTGCCCTTGGTAATCGTAATCGTGGTAAATGTAATCGATGAGGCAACAGCCTGCGCCAGAAATCTGCATGCACACCTCCAAGTCAACAGTCTGACCTCTCGAGACAAGCGATGCAAGTGGCAATCATCTGGATTATCCTACGACATCCTCAACAGAACCCAGCGACCGCATCGTACATCGCCACGATATTCTCAGGCGGCACGCCACTGACTATGTTGTGGACTTGGTTGAACACGAATCCACCGTCGGGCATGAATATGTCGCATGAACGCAGCACGGCATCACGCACATCGGCCACAGATCCGTTGGCCAGAACATGTTGCGTGTCGATGCCGCCGCCCCAGAAGACGATGTCCTTACCGAAGCGTCGCTTAAGGTTGGCCGGTTCCATCCCGACAGCCCCGATCTGGACTGGATTGAGGATATCCACCCCGACATCGATGAAGTCCCCGATCAAATCGGCGACCGCCCCGCAGCTATGCAAAAAGACTTTGGCCGGACAATGGTCATGCACATAGGAGAACAAGCGCTTTTGGCGTGGTTTGATCATGCTTCTGTACAACTCGGGACTGATCATCGTACTCGATTGGGTCCCAAAGTCGTCTCCGAATTGGAAGACATCCACCACATCGCCGAGCGCCTCGACAACCACAGCCAACTTTTGCAGGTGCAGTTCGGTCAACCGGTCGAGCAGGTGCTCCACCGTCTCGCCTTCGAGCAGCATGCGCATCAAGAATTCATCGGTTCGGTAGAGGAACTGCCCCGTTTCAAACAGGCTGCACCCCACACCCGCCATCATGGAGCGATCCGAGTCCTGCCGCAGGCGCAAGGCCTGCTGCCGTATCATCGACGGAAAGTCGCTCCGCTGGGCGAAACGCCACATCGGATCGATATTGTTGGCCCAGATCGTGTCTCGGATCATGTCCGGCAACCTAGCCAGATCCACCTCACTGCTATCGTGCAACGGATAATGGGTCTGGGTGAAGTAAGCCATCGATGGCCCCATGCGGCCTACTTCCAACGAACGGGCGTTGTGAAACGACCAAGAGTCGCCAGATGCGCGGATGTCGACCCAGGCAGGTCGATGCGCTGCCGACCCATCGGGCAACGTCCACGCGATCCAATCGTCAGCAGTGCCGGTGAAAGCCCGGCATAGATCGACCGAATCGATCTGGAAGCGCTCCAGGTACCAGTCTTCGGGCAGAGCCAGTTGCTGGACCATGTCGTAGACCAATGTACGGCCTTCATCGATGCCGAGGTGGCGCTTGAGGTCGTTGTATGCCATCGCCATGATTCCGGTCGAGCGCATCGAGGCGCAATCGACCGGAACCTTGTCGGGGCTTTTATGATTCAGGGCAGCTGAAATGCGTTCTCGTGGATTCATGCACGCTCCTTTTTGCGGTGAACGACCGGTTCCGATTGTAGCATGATGCACTCAAATTTTTGATGGGTTTTCCATAGTTTTAAGAACTACCCAAATCGAAACGGTTTCCTATTGATAAAATCGATAAGGTAATATATTATCGATTCGTGTTAATATATCTTTCATCCTGCACAGTTCAAACACAAGGAGAATCAAACATGAAGAAACGTGCCTTAGTCTCGCTCGTGCTGTTGATCATCGTGGCGACAGTCGCCTTGGTCGGATGCAAAAAAGAAGCCCCGGCCCCGGTGGCGGCCCCTGCCGCTGCACCCGCCGCTGCAGCCCCTGTCGCACCCAAGTCCGATGGGTCGGCCGACCTCAAGATTGCCTATCAGGTCAATCTCGCCAAAGGTGACCCGGCCAACTTCGTGACCTTTAGCGGCAACATCCGTTACATGACTGCCGACAAAGACCACTACGATGCAGCCAGCGGCGCCTCGGCTTTGGGGACCACCCACCTGTTCAACGCCTACCTGTACGATGTGGAAGGCAAAGCGACCATGTCCAGCGGACTGAGGGGCTTGTTCCTTTTCGCAGTCACCCCGTATGATCAGATCACGTCCGACAACCTCGTTGCCTCAAAGGCGGCCGACGGAACGATCACCATCCAGTACGCCCACCGCGGAACCGCCTACCGGATCAAGACCGACGCCACCGGCAAGCTCGCCTTCCCCAATGGCTCGTTTGAATCAAGGGCCATCGGATACATCACCGGCAGCAATCCCCAGGTCATCAGCAAGGATTTCTCCACTGACGGCACTGCCAAGACCGTAGACTGGGCCAAAGTATGGGATTCCAACGTTGCCGGCGGCAAGCTGGTCGACGACAAGAACGCCACCGCCAAGACTGGCAACATCGTCAAGAACGGTGCGGATCCGGCTTCCATGTACTATTTTGATGGTTCATTGGCCGTCACACTGGCCAACGACATCCTTGGAATCACCGGTCAGCTGACTGCAGTAGGCCGACGCTAATCCCAAGTCCACCTGTCGCATCAACCGCTTGGTTTCTTGGCCAAGCGGTTTTTTATTCCCCTCAGGGGACGCTGGCGATGAATGCCTGCCCGACCACTTCGAGCCGGTAGGGATGGCTGGTCACGCCGCTGAAGCAACACTCGCCGCGCTCGAGTTGCAAGCTCTGCCCGTCGTGAACGAGTTTAGCTGACCCTTCCATGCACAGCACGATTGACGGGCGCTGACCTGCAAGGGTGGCACACCCATGTGTACATACAGACAGGCTGAAGTCGGGAGATTCGGTGACGAACGTCCGAAGTATTCCTTCCGAGGTCGTCTTCAGTTTCACGACCGGTTGCTCACTGCACAACATGACCCGTTCGAGCTCGTCCACATCCATGTGCTTGGCGGTCAAGCCGGCACGCAGGACGTTGTCGGAATTGTTCATCAACTCGATGCCGTTGCCCTTCACATAGGCATGCACGATACGCGGTTGCAGGTAGATGGCTTCTCCGGGAGCCAGAGCCACCACGTTGAGGAAAAACGGGCCGAACACTCCCGGGTCGCCCGGCCAATCGGCCATGCAATCCAACGCAATCTGTCCGGCGCTGAGGAAATCGCATCGCGGAATGTCAGGCTGTCCCACCAAAGAAGTGCGCAATTCGGCAATGCAAGCCTGCAGCTCAACCGATTCCAATCGGTACAACGTATGGAAGAAGGCCAGAATCGGATTCGGCTGATTAGTGCAGTGGCTGAAGTGGCGCTTCCATCCAACCGGAATCAGTGCCTGCAGGTCGCCCTTGATGTCGCGCCAAGTGCGGAATCCGCACAGCGCGGTCAGCGGCGTCAAGGCGCACAGCATCTCCGCTTTTTGGTTGTCGTCCTGGTAATTCCATAATGCCGGCGGCACCTTGGTGCGACGGTCGGCCTCTGCAGCATAACCAGCCACCGCCTGCTCCTTCGATGGGTGGCATTGGATGGAAAGCGGTTTCTCAATGGCCATGACCTTGAACAGGAAGGGCAAGGAGGTGAGTGTACCCAAGCTGCCACGGTGCTCGCTCATGTACTCGGACAACAATCGGTCGTTCTCGGAAGGGACCGTCGAAGGAGCATTGGGATGAACGCCCATCCAATACTCTCCGATCGGAAGACCTTCGTCGCCCAGACCAGTCAGTTGCTGGATGTATGTACGGCTCCCCCAAGGATAATCCTTCATCTTTCCACGAATCTTGACAGCTTCCATACCACCTCTTTCACCCCAGTGTCGCCAATCGATCAAACGGGCCTCCCAGCAATGGCCGGCACCAGCGGCCGAAGGACGCGCTGATGCGGGTGCCCTCGTCGCTCAGGAAGGACCGCCCCAGGGTTCGCTCATGGAGCATGACCTCTTCGATCGGGATCAAACAGGGCTCGCATGCATACGGTTCGTCCGACAACCGCTTGAAGCCGACCATCACCGAAGTCTGGCCGGCCAGTGCCGCTTTGACCGCCTCACGGCCGGCGATGACAGCCTCTTCACGGTCGACCGCCGATTGGTGGGCGATCGAGCAACGCCCGAGGATGCCGGGCTTCTCACTGCGGGCTTTGATGCCCAACCGCCTGACCACCAGATTGCACAGATGGGCCGACACGTCGCCATAATACACCGAACGGCCCGTTTGGAATATCGGGGGGACGATCGGTGTGCCGTCGGCCGAGCGCAACCCTTCGCTGGCGACAACCACCACCCCACCAAAGCGTCGGTACAGTGCCTGTGCTTCATCCAAGAAGCGTTCCTCATCGAAGGGGGCCTCGGGAACATAGATCAGGTGAGGGCCATGTCCTGGAGGGACTCCTTCACCGGCCAGGGATGCTGCCGCTGTAAGCCAGCCGGCATTGCGCCCCATGCTCTCGATGATGCAGACATGGATTGGCAATGAGGCCACATCGCAGGCCAGCTCCCTAACCGAAGCAGCCAAGTAGCGGGCAGCGCTGCCGAACCCCGGGGCATGGTCGGTCACCGCAATGTCGTTGTCGATGGTCTTGGGGATGCCGACAATCCTGATCGAGCCAGTCAGGTTGTGCCGCGCCACCGCTTTGGCCAATTTTCCACAGGTGTCCATCGAACCGTTGCCACCGTTGAACAGGACTATCCCGATACCATTGGCTTGCAAGACATCGGCCATCGTGTCATAACCGGCTGGATCGACTGGATGGCGCGAGGTTCCGATGAACGAAGCCGGGGTGAAGGGAAGACGCTCGACCACCTCATCATCCAAGGCCGTCAAGTCGATAAAATCACCGGCGATGAATCCGGCAGTCCCTCCCTTGGCACCGTACACTCGCCCGATGGAGCCACTGGAGGCGGACTCCCGCAACACTCCGTACAGCGAAGCGTTGATGACCGCTGTCGGTGCCCCGCCGTGTACAACCAGTACATTGGCCTTCATCGTCCCAGGCCCTCCCTAGATGCGCTCGTCGCGCGAATAGACGACCCGCCCGCGCGCTATCGTCATGACCACTTCCAAGGCCTCGTCCAACACCACAGCATCGGCGCGCTTGCCGAGGCTGAATGAACCGACTTGATGGCTGAGTCCGAGCATATGTGCGGCATTGGCAGCCATCAGAGGCGCCAAGCGGCCCGGGTCTTCACCGGTGAACGACACGAGGTTGCGCAAAGCCCGGTCCATCGTCAAGGTGCTGCCAGCACGCGCTCCGTTACCAATGACTTTAGCATCGCCGTGCTCCACCACGATCGCATTGGGCCCCAACACGTACTCCCCGTCGGGGCATCCTGCCGCCATGATGCTGTCGGTAACCGCAATCATACGGTCATGGCCTTTGGCCTTCACCAAGAAGCGCACGATCGGTGCGTGCAGGTGGATGCCGTCGCAGATCATCTCGGCATGCACATCCGACTCCAACACGGCTGTGAGGATGGCGGGATCGTGCATGTGCATCAACTTCATCGCGTTCATGATGTGGGTTGTTCCGACAGCGCCCGCCTTGATCGCAGCCATGGCTTGGTCGTAGCTTGCCGCGCTGTGGCCAAGCGAGACACGCACGCCCGAAGCGGAGGCCAGTGCGGTCAACTCGACCGCCCCCGGCAATTCAGGGGCGAGGGTGAGCACCTTGATCTGGCCGCGGGCGGAGGATTGCAGACGCTTGAACAGGTCGTAGTCGCACGATTGCAGCAGGTGTTCCGGCATCGCCCCCTTGTACTGGCGACACAAGAACGGACCTTCCAGATGCACACCGGCAATCTGGGGACACTCGGCCATCAGGTTCGCATCGGTGACCACCGAGAGCTGACGGCACATCGTGTCGACTGTGTCGGTAAGGATCGTGGGAAGAAAATTCGTCACGCCCTTGCTGGCGAAAAACCGGCAGACCGAACGCACTTGATCGGCGTCGGCATGGTTGAAATCGACATTCACCGCCCCGTGGGTGTGTATGTCGAAAAAACCGGGCATGACATACAGGCCATCGCCGGAAACGACTTGAGCGGCGGCGCCCCCTGCGTCGGTTCCAATTGCCGCGACCAGACCGTCACGAAATTCAATGTCAGTCCTTTCCAAGCGACCTTCGATAGCCACCAAAGCTCCACGTATGACGATTCGTTCAGCCATGTGTGATATCCCTGCAGCTGTCGCGCACGACGAGATTGAACGGTATGTCGACCTTCATGCAATAGGTGCGGCGCGATTCGAGCCGGTCCATCAGAACTTTCACCGCCAAGCGGCCCAATTCCCGCTTGGGCACGTCGATGGTGGTCAGAGCCGGCTTGAGATAGGCCACCGTCTCGATGTTGTCGAACCCGACGATCGAGATGTCGCGAGGAACTTCTATACCGTGTTCATCCAAGGCCTTCATCACCCCGATGGCGACCGTGTCGTTGCCGCACATCAGCGCTGTGGGCATGTCGCCACCCTCGATCAGGCTGGTCATGCTCTCATAACCGTCGGTTGCCGTAAGGATGGTGTCCACCACATGCTTGCCCTCGAAGCTCAAACCGTTGGCGGCCATCGCATCGCAGTACCCTTGGTAGCGGTGCTCATTGAAAACATGGTGCTTCTTCTGGATCGGCCCGATGAATCCGATGCGGCGATGGCCGAGCGAGACCAAGTAGTCGATCGCCCGCACCACCCCGTCGTGGGCATCGCAAATGACCTCGTCGAGCCCGTTTCCGATTCGGTTCACCCCGGCATAGACCAAATTGGGGATCGACGATTTCAGCAACTCGATGTTCTCCAGACTGGTGCGTCCAAGCATGATGGCGCAATCCAAGCGGGTTTTTTGTAAAAATTGATGAAAACCTGGATCTTTGATGGAGATCACGAAAAAGTTATTGGGGAAATCGGGACCTTGCTTGGCGATCTCCTGTTGGATGCCGCTCAACAAGGCCGAGAAGAAGGGCGAAACATAACTTTCGTGGTCGCTGGTGAGGATGCACGCGACCGAGAAGGTTTTGTGGGCGTTGACGTATCCGAGGTAATGCGCCGGAGCGATGCGTTGCTTGAAATACCCCAAACGCTCGGCAGCTTCGAATACTTTGGCTACCGTTTGGTCGTTGGATTTACGGCTGGTGTCGTTGGCGAGGATTCGCGAGACGGTCGAAATCGACACCCCCGTCGCTTGCGCGATATCCTTGAGTTTGACTGCCATCACGCCCCTCCGGACGGGGCCGTGCAACCGGCACCGTACTGTACTGCTGCCTGTTTCCCCAATGCGGCATACAAGTTGCCCTTGTAGAGCTCGACCCCCGGTTGGTCGAATGGGTTCACCTTCAGCAAGGATGCTGAGATAGAGACGCTGAACATGAAGAAATAAAACAGCGCCCCCAAAGTCGATGCATCGATGTGACTGCGGCATTCGAGTTCAAGGCACGGTCTGCCGTCGTTGCGGTGGGCTTCCAAGGCGGCTCGGTAGACCGCTTGGTTGAGCGCATCGAAGGCCTTCCCATCCATGTAGTCGAAATTGTCGCGCACATCGTGGGAAGGCTTCACCACGATGGACGAAGGGGCGTGGAACAGCTTGAGGTAGGTCTCGACGATGGTTTTTGGGCCTTGCTGGACAAACTGCCCGATGGCGTGCAGGTCCTCGGAATAGGAGAAGAAGGTGGGGAACAACACGCCTTCGGTCTTGCCCTCGCTTTCACCGAACAGCTGGACCCACCAACGGGCCAACGCTGTCAGGTCGGGTTCATGGACAACCAAGCTTTCAATCGCACACCCCTTGTCGACCAACAGCCGGCGAGCCACAGCATAGCGTACCGCCGGATTGTCTTCTAGCACAGTAGCTTTCAGCTGCCGCTCCATCGCCCTAGCCCCTTCGAGCATGGCCTCGATATCGACACCGGCGACAGCCATCGGCAACAATCCGACGGCAGAGAGGACCGAATAACGTCCGCCGATGTCGCTGGGGAAGTCCAGAAAGTGCCAGCCATGGTGCATGGCCAATGGATGCAGTTGCCCCTCCGACCGGCTGCCGGTGGCGATGACGCGCTCCCGGTAAGCGTCCCCATAGCGTTCTTGTAACGCTTGCCTCAGGATCCTGAAGGTTATGCCCGGCTCGACCGTGTTGAAGTCTTTGGCGATGACATTGAGCATGACCGAACGAGTGCGTACGGCGTGCAAGGCCTTTTCAAGCGAGGAACCCGAAAGCGTGTCGCCGGCAAACAAGACTGTGACCGGACTGGAAAGCCTTCGTTGCAAGGCGTTGATGGCCGCTACGGCTCCCCTGTTCGATCCCCCGATGCCGATGACGATAAGCGTGTCGGCCTTGCGGCGGACTGTTTCGGCAAGCTTGAGGATGGTTGTGACAGTCGTCAACGGGGCGCTGCGGTCGATCGAGAACCACCCCATCGGACCGTCCGCATAGGCCGTTGCGGCCACGGCTGATGCGATGGTGGCGCGGTTGGATTGGATGCAACGGGTTGTCTCGGACACAGATACGCCGCCACCGGCTGCGTCATGCGTCCTGAATTCGATGGCCATGATGGTTGCTCCACAGTCTGGTCCGTATCAGGGGCCTCCATGAGGAAGCCCCTGGTTGGAAAGACTCAAACTCACTGAATATTCTTGATGGCGTTGAGCATGAAGGTGTCGTTGAAGGACTGCTCGAACGTCTTGACCGGATTGCCCTTGGGCACGTTGGGAACACGCACGTCATAGAGCGCTTTCATGTACTTGTAGCCCTGGCTATCCTTGGTGGCGAACCACTGTTTGAAATTCTCTTTGGTCGGGGCGACAAGGTTGGTGGAATCGAAAATCCCGGTCGGTTTTTGCGACAGGCGTTCGCCCATGCGCATCGACTCTTCCAAGTTCAGCGACCGCCAGATGGCAGCTTCATACAGCGCGTTGACGAAATTCTGGGCCACCGTGGGATTCTCCTGCAGCCATTTGTTGCTGGCCACCCAGGTTGACGGGAAGGATTTCTCGGGCGGGAAGTTGCCGACGGTGGTGCCGATCAGTTCGGCATTGGCGTTGGTCTTGAGGATGGTGCTGGTTGCCGGCGAGAAGCCCACCACCACATCCATGCCGCCGTTGGAAGCCATGCCGGCCGGGAGGTTGGAGTTGAGGGTGTTCACGACCACGACCTTGTTGGCGGGATTGGAATTTGGAGCGGTGTAGCCGGCCATGTAGGAAGAGGTCTCACAGGAAATCCACAGCTGGTCGGCAGCCGGTTTTCCCGCGTTGACCAGCTCGAGCAACGCCTTGAACCATCCGCCTGGGGTGGTGCCGACTTCGATGTAGACCGTCTTGCCCTTCAGTCCTGCGAAGATTTCATCGTTGTCGAAGCGTTTGTTGCCGTTGGCGTCGATGAACAAGCCTTTCTTGGCAATGAACATCTCGGCATTGCTCAGGCAATCGAGGAACACGAACGACAGTTGGTTGCCTGCTCCGTCGATCGGGTTCCAAGCCACTCCGGCTCCGATATAGCCGATGTCCAACGTGCGGTTGTCGGCACGCATGGCAGTCATTTCGGCCGGACCACTCTCTACGATGGTGAAGATGGGATTGATGCCATGTTTCGCGAAGAAGCCCTTTTCCTGAGCCACCGCCGCAAGCGGAGCTCCCCCCTCGTTGGCGTGGATGCCCAAACGGACATCGGTCAAGGCGGCTTGGGTTTCGGTCGTCCCGGCAGCCGTGACGGTGAACGCCACGCACAACGCGATCAACGCGAAGGTCAGTGTCTTTTTCATGATTCCTCCTCCAAAGTACTTCCGGCCAATGGCCGGATACGTTCTCCTACCCTTATTTTGGGATCTCCAAGTACATCTTGTAGACAGTCTCCCAAATATAATTCTTATGCTTGATGAAAATCGGATCGAGCTTGGTCGCTTGGTTGCGAGGATACGGCAAGTCGATGTCGACAATCTCCTTGATCCTCCCAGGTCGGGCGCTCATGATGACCACGCGGGTGGCCAACAGAACGGCTTCGTCGACATCGTGGGTGATGAAGAAGACCGTCTTCTGTTCTGTCTCCCACGTCTTGAGGAGGTCCTCCTGCAACTGGGCGCGCGTTTGGGCATCCAAAGCACCGAACGGCTCATCCATCAACAACACCTCGGGATTGAGAGCATAAGCCCGGGCGATGGCGACCCGTTGCTTCATGCCGCCCGAGAGGGCTTTTGGATAGCTGTTCTCGAAACCGGACAGGTTGACCATCTTGATGTAACGGTCAGCCAGTTGGTGTTTTTCCTCTACGCTGTAGCGGGCGGGCGGGCCCTGCACACCAATCGCCTCGTCCTGCTGGGTGAAGGAGCGCTTGTCGAGGAACTTGAGGCCGTACTCGATGTTCTTACGGACTGTCATCCACGGGAATAACGCGTACTGCTGGAAGATGACGCCCCGTTCGGGACCGGGTCCGACGATCTCATCGCCATGCATGGTCACCCGACCGCTGTCGTAGGTTTCCAAGCCGGCGATGATGTTGAGCAGGGTCGTCTTGCCGCAACCGGAGGGACCGACCACGCAGACGAACTCATTCTGGCCGATGTCGAGCGAGACGCCGTCAAGCGCGTTGACGGAGGGGCCCTTCTCGACTTTGTACTCCTTGTGGACGTTTTCAATGGTTATCAAGGTATTTCCCATGTCCGGCCTACTTCCAAGTGGTCAACTTCTTCTCGATGAAAAGAAGTATCTTGTCGAGGATGAACCCGATGACGCCGATGGTGATGATTCCCAACAGCACGATCGAGGTGTCCATGAATTGCTGGGCACCTTGGATGCGGGCCCCCAAGCCGAAGATCGTGCCGGTCAGTTCGGCTGCGATCAACGTAGTCAGCGAAGCCGCCATCCCCAAGCGGGCTCCCACCAAGATGAAGGGGAACGAGGCGGGGATGACGATGTCGATGAAGATGTCCCGGTCGGTAGCCCCGAAGGTGTAAGCCGCCTTGATCAGTGTCTTGTCGACCTCTTTGACCCCTTGATAAATCGTGACGACCATGACCAGGAACGCCGCCACGAAGATGATGGTGTATTTGGGCGGCTCACCCAACCCCATGGCCAGGATGACCAACGGAATGAGGGCGATCGGCGGGATCGTGCGTAAAAATTGGATCCATGGTTCAACCAGGTTGCGCACCTTGGGATACCATCCCATCAAGAAGGCGACCGGAATCGAGCAGACGAAGGCCAGGCCGAATCCGACCAACACCCGTTGCAGGGAGATCGAGATGTCCTTGAAGTAGCGTCCATTGGCCTGCGATTCGCTGATCAAGGCTGCCCAGACCTGCTTGGGGCTGGCCAAGAATGTGTTGATGGTTGGGATGAGGGTGATGAGGAACCACAGCAGGAACCCGCCCACGATCGAAATGGCCATCAGTATGTAACGGGTGCGCTTGCTGCCGTCGGAGAAATCTTTGAGCTTGCGGGGCTTTTTCTTGGCAGGATTCGTCGGTCCAGTGTATGCCATAGGCTCTCCTCCACCAAGGCAAAGGTCTACGTTTGTCTCCAAATTTTTACCACAACATTGGAAATATAATCCAAAATATTGGCCAACGTAGGAAAACACCTTTGCCGAACATCTAGATTATTACACTGCTCTTGTCGTTTGTAAAGCAGAATATTCAGAAACACAAACCAGTAATTTCTTTACAATACTACAAAGAGGTACTACACTACAGGTGCTCATGTGTAGAAAATATTATCCAATTATTTGCACAATGGATGGGAATTCATGCATACTTACATCTTCTTGAATTTAAAGCGTTTCGACATCACGCCTGCTCTGGGTGGAGTGAACCGCATTGCACGGGCACCCGAATGGGGCACCGTCATCGCCTCAGAAATCGTAGCAAGGCTCGCCACCCGCGGATACTTGGACACACGATACCGGTTTGTGGCCTTCTTCCCCGAAGCCCACCTGATTCCGGCTGTCAGCGGTGCCCTGGACAGCAAGCTAGAAGTAGGATGCCAAAGCGTCCACTGGGCCGATACGGCAGTCGGAGGAAACTTCGGAGCGTTCACCACTGAGAGGACGGCCAACTCGATGAGTCAAATCGGATGCACCTGGACCATCATAGGCCATAGCGAGGAACGGCGCGACTTGGCAGAGACGATGCGCTGTGGGGGAGCACATTCTGAACATATCGCAACAGCGGTTGGCATGTTGCTCAATAAGAAGATCCGTTGCGCCCGCGCAGCCGGCCTCAACGTCCTTTATTGCATCGGGGAGAACGCTGACGAAGTCAACCAGCGAGAAGCAGTCTTGGAGCATCAAATCGCGCTCGGATTGGACGGTATCGATCTGAACAACATGGTCTTGGCTTATGAGCCGGTGTGGGCGATCGGTCCAGGAAAAAACCCTCCCTCGGCCAGCCAGATCGCACAGACGGCCAGCATCGTGAAACGACTCTGCCCTGCCCCGTTGGTGTACGGCGGAGGGCTCAAGCAGGAGAACTCCTCAGCCATTGCTGCTATCCCCGATGTGGATGGCGGTTTGATCGCATTGACCCGTTTCAGCGGGGAGATCGGGTTTTATCCACAAGAATACATCGAAATCGTCGACAGATATGCACAAGGGCTCCAGCGGTGAAGCCATCATTTCATTGTCCGCGGGAACCATAGGGTCTAGCTCGACAAGGAACAGGAGGAAAGCATGGACGATAGCATCTTTACCATTTCCAAGGACCGGTTGGGTAGCGGAGGGCGCATCCCGATCGTAAAACTCGGAAATGCGATCGAAGTCTTCAAGACCATGGCGCTCGACATGGTCCAGACCATTGAGCGCAATAACGATGCCGGCAACCAGACAGTCTTCATCGTCCCTGTCGGGCCGGTTGGCCAATATCCGCCGTTCGTGGATCTGGTCAACAGCCGCAATGTCAGCTTGAAGCGGGTCTGGTTCATCAACATGGATGAGTACTTGACCGATTCCGATGAATACTTGAGCACTTCCCACCGCCTGAGCTTTCGCGGATTCATGGACCGGATCGTTTATGCCAGGATCCGGGAGGAACTGGTGATGGATGCCAGCCAACGGGTGTTTCCCGATCCCGCCGATCCGGGCGCTGTCGGTCGGTTGATAGATCATCTGGGTACAGTCGATGTTTGTTACGGAGGTATCGGCATCACCGGGCATGTGGCGTTCAACGAACCCGAGCAGGTCGACCTGAAGACATTCGCCGAGAGGCCCACCCGCGTGCTGACTATTTCGCCAGAGACCCGTACGATCAATGCGGTCGGGGATCTCAATGGAGCGGTAGCGGCCATGCCGTCGCGCTGCATCACGGTCGGAATGCGCGAGATCCTCGCCTCACGGCGTATCAGGCTGTATTGTTTCCGCGATTGGCACCGTGCGGTCGTGCGGCAGGCAGCCTACGGCAACCAAAGCGCCCTGTTTCCGGTCACCTTGTTGCAAAGCCATCCGGATACAACCATCACGGTCACCGACAACGTAGCCGAGCCGTGTTGGTGAAAAGTGATGTCACATCGCGGCAATCCGCTTGACTTCGTCCTCGTGTTCGAACAGCGCACAGCCTCCGGTATGTGTTTTGCCAACCAGACCGCTGCTACGCAACCGGGCGAACAAAGGGGAGTCCAGCACGTGTGCCAAGGATGTCTCGGCGGCATTGACATCGCCGTAGGGAGAAAACGGACAGCTTTCAGCACTACCGTCGGTATTGAGATGGAAGAATCCCCGTCCGGCAGCAAGGCAGCCACCCATCTTTTGTTCATCGCCCGGGAATGAGATGAATATCCTGTCGCGCCACGTGTGGCGAGCCCAAGCTTCAAAATGTGCCAATTCGGCACGTTCCGCTTCATCGATGGCCAGTTCCTGCGAAATGCCATCGACCGGCACATACTCGATAAACATGAATATCCGGCAACCATGTTCTACGAGCGACTGGATGAAAGGGGCTGAAGTAACTGCTGCCAAGTTGGTTTTCGAAACCGTGATCGACAAGCCGAAGAAGAGCTTGCGTTGATGAAGCAAGGCGAGCGCCTGCATCACAGTATCGTAAGTTCCATCGCCTCGGCGCCTGTCGGTGGCGATGCGGTCTCCCTCCAGACTCACGATCGGCACGAGGTTGCGGTGATTCGCCACGACATTGGCGAAGGCTTCATCCACCATCGTGCCGTTGGTGAAGATGGGGAATACGATTGAATGCATCGAACCCGCAGCAGAAAGGACATCCGGCCGTAAAAGCGGTTCGCCACCGGCAAGCAGGATAAAAGCGATTCCTAGCTCATGGGCTTGCCTGAACAACGATTCCCATTGGTTGCAGGCGAGTTCGGACGAACGCATCTGTTCGTGGCAAATCCCGTTGGAGCGGGCATAGCACCCCCGGCAATGGAGGTTGCAATCGCTGGTGATACTGGCGATGAGGAACGGGGGAACCTGCTTTCCTGCACGCAGCAAGTCAGCACGCCGCTTCGCAGCACGGATCACCGACTGCCTGAAGCGCAAGAAGAAAGCCAACTCGGCCCGATTGCGCAACGACGAAATCACAGCCCTGCCCACCATCGCTTTGATGGCCTTGTCCATATACATTTGCACATCGAAGTGCTTTCCCATGACCCACCCCACACTGGTCGACAATCCGGGTATAGCATATATATGACATGTCAAACAATGTCAACCAGGTTTGCCTGTCCAAGCTTTTTCTCGGCAAGCACGGCCGATCTTTTCAGGCGCTTGCGGCGATTGAGGTTGGCCACCATCGCATCGAGGGTCTGTTCGAACGATTCGATGCGCTCGCGCTCGATACCGGCCAAAATCCTGGCCCTGAAGCGCCTGCGCATGAGGAGCAAGGCCTGTTTGACCTCCTGTGCTTGGTCAGTCAACTGCAGATGGAACACCCGCCTGTCGGTCTCGTCCGCCACCGCCACTACATAACCCTTCTTCACCAACGAATCGACCGAACGGGAAACCAGCGCCTTGCTGATGCCCCGTTGCAGGCAGACATCCCGGGCTGTGTCGGCCCCGGGGTTGCCCGCCAGATACATGAGCACGTCGATCTCGGCCGGAGTGAATGCATACGGACGCAATGCTTCGGCATAAAACCGCTTGTATTCCTTCACTATCAATGAACATCCGATGATGTAACGCGGATATGGATTCACAGGACCTCCCGTGCAGCTGCCAGTGTACTCCGTATCGGTTGACTTGTAAACTTAAACGGCTTAAAACGGCTCAAAGGCCGCCACACGGGTGAAGCGCTTGTCCAAGCAAAGCACGCAACGGATCGTAGTCGGGTTCGCTAAAACCCAGCGGGTTATGCCTGACCCACCCCTCGGCATAGGCGAAACAGCTGCTACGGCTCCCCATGGTGCGCGCCATACCGGCCATAGCCTCCACATAAGCATCGACTTTTTGGGTGGCGTCCAACCATGCCCGCTGACTTTCGTGGAAACCCAGCATGCGCCGCTTATCTTCCATCACGGCTGTGATGTCGACATACAAATCGGCTTCTACCGGTTTGCCCAAGGCATCGGCCAGACCATAGGGCATGGCATGGTAGAGTGCCACTGGTTTCGTGGAAGGACTGCGGGGCGGAACAGTCTCGTACAGGCTCATCCCTTTGGCGAATGCAGCAGTCACCCCCAAACGGGCCGTGTTCATGTGGTCTTCCATGTAATCGGCCAAAGCGGGCAGCAACAGGATGTCGGGGTCGACCTCCCGCACCAAGGCGGCCACCCTCCTGAGCAACCCGTCCTCATAAAACACGTGTAAATCATGCGCCATGCTCGGATGGAACTCGGCCTTGGCATAAGCAGCGGCCTGCCGAGCCTCATCTGCGCGCTTGGCCGTGATGTGCTCTATATCAATCAGGTTCGAACCCAAGCAGCCGTCGGCCAAGTTGAAATAGTGTAGTCGCGCCCCTGAGCGCCCAGCCAACAGCAAGGTCCCCGCCATCATGAATTCAATGTCGTCGGGATGGCACCCCATCGCCAACACGCTCATCTTGTTGTCTTGCATCAATGCATCTCCACCAGGCAACTGCCGATTCCCGAACGGAGGAAGTTGAAGCGCACATTGGGATGCAACGCCAGAAGCGACATCGGGACCGAGCTGTCGACCAAGCCTTTGGCGATCATCAAGGTCGTCAAACGGATGCCGAACGGATTGTCGTGCCAACCCGGATGCCAAATCGAGACCAACTCGGCCTTGAACGTCTCTCGGGGACCGACCGACACAGCTTGCGAAGGGATGTCGCTGACGATGCCCCCGCTCGATGTACGGGCGTTTTGGATGATCGTCAATGGATGGAGGTCGACCACCCGCGCTCCCAAGGTCAACATGAATTCAGGTGTGGGCGGGTTGTCCTTCCACTGACCTTCCCGCTTGAACGGATCGTTGAACGCCCAATGCTTCACCTCCCCTTGTCCGCCCTGCATCAAGGCGCAGCGCACCTCGCTGAAGCTGCGGCTGTAAGCGGCAAGGTTGTCGGTCGCTGGGAAATGGATGTTTGTCGGCGGCATGCGCAGGTGGCTGTTCATACGGCTGAAGCAGAGATCGTGGTCGGCTTTGGCGAATGAAAGGGGATGGTCGACCGGCAAGGTCTTTCCGTCGACCACCCATTCATCCATGCCCCAAAAGTGGGCGCTATGGATGTCGAGCTCCAGCTCGTTGACCATGGTGGCCACCAGCGGCAGCTGTTCGGTCGGCCCGATCGGACCGCACACCCCTACCGGCTCGTCGTCGCTCGAACGCCGCCAGGCTTGGATGTATTCCAACGCCTCGGCAGCGAAGAACTCCTCGCGCGTATCAAAAATCCTGATTTCGAAACCGGGCCGCCCGAGCGTGGCGATGTCACCGGCTGTCAAAGCGGCGGCATCTTTTAGCAGTTCGCGGTCCAAAGTCGTGTAATCCCACCAATCGCGGGCGATCGTGCTGAAATTCCTCATATGTTCTCCTTATCCTTCCACTGCAACCGCACTGCCGCCGTTACGGGCTGAATCATGAGCCGCTTGTACCAACCTGAGGTTGTGCAACCCATCGGAACCGTCCAAAGGGATGCCGGCCAGGATGGAATGGGCATGTTCCCCGATTTGTCGGGCATAGATGTTTTCGATCAGGTCGGGGACATGCTGGACACGCGAATGCGAACACACCGTGGCCAATGACAACCGGGCCGGCTCATCGTGATGCCCTGACAGTTGGAACATAGTCCCTTTGGCCTCGAGCATACCGGCACTGCCGTAGGCTTCGAATCCTAAGTTCGCTATCGTCTCGGTGAGCGTTCCGCGCGGTTGGTCGAACGCGACCCGGGCCACTCCGCTCAAGCCTGAACGGGTCTCGAACCTGATTGTGGCCCCGTCTTCGACCGCGATGCCCACGTGCTTGGGAGCATACGCACACTGGATCGTGACAATCGGTTCTCCTGTGAGGAACTCAGCCATGTACAAGCAATGGCTGCCCACATCCCCGATGGGTCCGCCCAGCTCGGCCGGATCGGCGCAACGCCATGTGGCCGCTTCGGAAGCTGTCATGCCGAAGGAGAATTCCATGTGGAGAACAAGATGTTCGATCGATCCGATCGCTTTGTCAGCCAACAAATCCCGGGCCAACTGGTTGTAAGCATTCTTGGTCATCATGTGGTCGACACCGACGCTCAGGTGACGCACAGCGGCTGCATCGAGCAACGACTCGACCTCCTCCACCGACACTCCGATCGGTTTTTCAATGAAGACATGCTTGCCGGCTTGAATTGCTTGGAGAGCCAAGGCCGCGTGGGTACGGTTGTTCGAGGCAACCACCACGGCATCGATGCCGCTTTCCCGTACTAGTTCCGTGGCGGAAGGGAACCACTCTAAGCCGAGAGCCTCAGCGGCTGGCCGCCGGGTGGGATTGGCATCGGTGGCGGCCACCAAAATTGCTTCACCAGCTGGTGCGAAGCGGTGCCGGTCGAGGCAGAAACCCTCCTTGGCCAGGCGATGTTCGGCGATTCCACCGAAACCGACCATCCCGTAACGAATCTGACGCATGGGTTTCACTCCTTATGGTGCCAGGAAGATTGATCCTCTAGCCTTTCCGACAGCTCCGAGCCCGGTCGGGCATAGGCGTGGCGGAATTCGGCCGGAGGTATGTTCACACTGGCGGTGAACACCCGGTTGAAATAGTTGTAATCCCGGAAACCCACCATTTGCACGATTTGCTTGATGGGGACTGCCGTCTCGATCAACAAGCGCTTGCCCTCCTCGATCCGGACCGAATTAAGGTAAGTGCTGAAATTGACACCCGAAATCTCCTTGAACACCGTGCTGAAATAGTTTGGAGAGAGGTAGACGGCCTTGGCCACATCCGACAACGTTATGGTCAGGCTATGGTTCTTGCGGATGAACTCCTGAGCCCGTTTGACGATGGCTATCTTCTGATGGTTCGGCTCGAAAGCGGCCGCCGGTTCAGCGCCCGTCTCCACCCGGTCGCGCAACACAAGGATGGACAGCTGTTGCAGGTCGTTTTTCAAGCGCATGCGCTCGTTTTCGTACCTGAGGATCTCCTGCTCCTTCCGGTGAACCTCGTTGCGCAGGAACATCTCGTCCTCGATCGATAAAATGTAGTTGGCCATGAAGTTGATCAGCGTGATGGCGATGCGCAATTTGTCTTCACCGAAGACCTTCACCCGTGCCATCTCACGCATCAAGGTATCTGCATCCAAACCCAGCGGCTCAAGGCGCTCGACAATCGCGGCCAGCTCGTCTGATTTCATATCTCGGGAAAAAATTTGGCCGGTGAAGATTGCACCAAGCTCACGTCCTTTGAATTTCAACGGGATGACCACGTTGAACAATCCGGCATGGCAGGTGTACATGCAGTATTCCCCGCTGGCGTTGGCCATGCGCAAGGCATCGTTGTCGCTTTTCAGACAACGGGCCAGGCCGTCCGGTGTCGATTGAATAAGCTCGCAATAGCGGTTCTTTTCATTCTGGGGATAGAAATCGTACCTATCTTCGTCAGAATAATGGAAGGAGAGGACCAAACCGGTCGTTTGATAAAACAAACGCCTGACTTCATCCAGAATGACAAGGTCCTTCAAAGGCAGCGTGTTGGCCGAGACGTGCTTCATGCACCCTCCCATGATTCGATGCCGAAGGACATCTCGCATGCATCCACCCGGCGGCACTCCGGTTGGCCAGACGGCCGGACATCCCCATGAATTTGCAGCTGTGTGCCTACCGCGGCGGCGCCGGAGAACCGGCATACCACCATCGAACCGGCCTGGTTCACCTCTATCGACTCCAAGCGCGCCTCGAACCGCTTGCGGGCGATTTCGAGCGAAGCAGTCAGTGGAACACGCTCGAAGCGGTAACGGGCCAGCAACTGGTCGGCCCGTTGGAGCACTTCATCGAATTCCGACCTGCGCAGAACGGCGATGCGTTGCTCATGGGTGGCACCCTCCCCGTAGAATCCGGCATCGAGACCCCGCCGGATTTGCAGCGCCAGAACTTGGGCGGCTTGCTCGATCAACGGGGAATCGGCTTCCTGCCAAAACGGGGTATGGTTCCACAAGTAATCGGTACGCGCCACATAATTGACTGAAGTGCGGTTCTTGTTGTCCAACACGCAATTGCATCCCAAGATGGCAGTCTCCAACGGCAAACGGGCCTGATAATACCCGCCGTGTCCATACGGCGGAAGGTTTTCCAATGGCGAATACTTTAACGGCACATCGAACCAGGCTGCATCGAACGGCAACAGGTAGGTGAGCCATCGGATGCCCCTGCGCTCAAAGTAAGGGACGGCATCGCAGCCCACCTCCCCGAAATGGGGATGGGCCCACGGGCTGTGCTTGATGCCCCAAGCCCGTTCCAATTCATCCCAATGAGCGAAACGCTCATCGAGCTCGGCTTTCGTCAACGGCCTGCGCTCCAAGTGGTTGAAGCAAAATGAATCGTTGTAGCGCAAAGCATGGAAGGAGAAGTCGATCTTGCCGGCATTCCATGCGTCACGCAGCTTGCGCTTTGCCTTGTGGACGTCCTCATGGGCGACTTCGTCGATCGTATCGGTGAACAGCGCCAGATGGGCGCTCCAACCATGCTTCTGCATCACATCGAGATAACCGAAATGGTCGTACGAGCCGCTGCAATCGTCGACCAACAAGCCCCCCTGGGCCGGCATGCTCCAGGTGACGAATGGCTTACGGGCCACCCACACGATACTCCGGTAAAACACGTCATCGGCTCCGCACGCGTGTCCAAGGCATTCCTGCAAGAACCAATCGATCGAGAACGGGAACAGGACCGCCTTGCCAGATTGGATGTCGCACGTGAACAGCAACGGATCGCCGAGTTCGTTCACCAACGGCGACTTGTTTGCGCCTCCCATGATTCTGCACCCGGCTACGGGACGGTCGCTGGCAAGGCGTTCTCCCATCGAGCGCCGATAACAGATGTAATCATCATTGCCGACACTGACCATCTGCGAAAATTCAAACCGTTGGACCTTAAGCGGATCAACTTGGAAGGCACCTGCCAACCAAGGGGGCAACAGCGCCATATCCGGTTCATACACCACCACACCCGTGCCGGCTGCCACAGCTGTTGCCAGGGCTGCGCCTTGAGTCTCGGACAAGTGCGCGAGGGTGCCCGATTGCGGCACGATGAGCACAGGATGGCGACCCAAACCCTCAGCCCAGCGACTGCCGTCACAGGCCAGAACCACTGTGAAGGGGATGCCCAAATGGCGCAACGCACACAAGAGGGCTCGCTCGATCACTTCCATGGCATAAGGCGAATCATCGTGCAGCAAGACCACCAGTGTGGCCGAACCCGAGCAACAGCCTGCCACATTCATGATACAGACTCCGGCCAGCCGGCTTGAGCCAGGCTGGTTAAAAATTCCTGCCGTTTTTCTTGGGGGAACTCGTCGTTGGGGAACACTGGTGGCCCCATCGGGATTCCGCTCGCATCGAGCATCACTTTAACGGCGGCTATGACAGGATAACGGATGATGACGGTGATCACGCTGTTGACCATCTCTTGCAAGCGGCGGACCTCATCCATGTCGCGCCGGCACCAAGCCTGATACAGCTTGCAGAAGGTCTGCGGCATCACGTTGTAGGTCGTGCCGATCCCTCCATCGGCTCCGGCGAGCAATCCGAAGGCCAATTGTTCATCGGCGCCATTGAGGATCGTGAAGCCTTCGGGGACCGCAGCGCGCATGCGCATCATCTCGTAGAAGTTCGAGCTGGTGAACTTCAAGCCCTTGATGGCTGGGTAAGTCACGCACTCCTTGAGCATCTCGGCCGTGAAGGAGACACCGGCTTGGGCAGCGGCATAGATGATCAACGGCACCTCGCTCAACGAAGCGAGCCACCCATAATACGCGCAGATCCGTTCACGGCCGTAGGTGTAATAAATCGGGGGGATGGCGGAAACGGCCTCCACCCCCACATGGGCGGCGTGCCGGACAAGCTCGGCTGTGTTGGCTGCCTCGGCGGCACCGACATGGGCGATCACCCTCAACGGCGAACAGCGCTTCAGGCCCCGGCGGGCATCGATGACGACCTCGAGCAGACGCTTGCGCACCGAGACAGGCAACAAAATGCCCTCGCCTGTGCCGCCCCCGACATACAAACCGTCGACGGGTGTCGTTGCCAAGCGACGCACCAACTGGCGCACCGAATCCTCCATCAATTGTCCAGTGCTGTCCACCGGCGTTACGATGGCGGGATAGATGCCAGAAAAAACTGCCTTGCCGTTCACTTCAGAGCTATGCATGAAGACCCTCCACGATGGTCGAGCCGATGCAGGCATCGCCCTCCTCGTCGGTCATATAATACACGACCAAGGCCCGGTTGCGGTCAAGCATCACGGCACTGGTGTAGCCCAAATCACCCGATTCAGCTGCACGGAGCCGTGTTACCAGCTGTTGGTTGAAATCAGGCAGCTCGTCTGAAGTGACTAACGCCTCGATACCCTTGGGATCGCGCCGCTGGCCGTAGGTGACCAAGGCCCGGCCATCGCCGAGAGCGAGCATGTGGACGGGATTGGGGCAGAACAGTGCGGTCGCCTGCGGTTCATCCCAGGTGCATCCCCCATCGTACGACGAGGCTTGGTGGAGATTGAGATAGGTTTGGTCGAACGGAAGTTTTTTAAAATCGAGTTGGGTGCGCATGAGGATGTCCAAGCGCCCCGATGGAGCTTTATGCAAAAAAGGTTCCAAGAAATGATGGCCATCGCGGGCTGGCACCTCACCCGCCACATTCCACGAGCGGCCGCGGTCGGTGGACCTCACCACCACGCAACGGGACAGCTCGCCAAATCTCTTTACGGCATACAATGGCGCCAGCAGGCTCTTGTCGTTCAATTCGACGACATTGCCGCGCATGGCGGCCGGACCCTGGTATCCCTGTACCGTCAGATGCCACGGTCCGTCCCAGGTCGATCCGTTGTCGGTCGATCTGATGCAACTGGTGCCGACATGGACTGCCGCCCAGCGGTCGAACACGATCCGCCCGAAATGCTCGAAAGCCTCCCCCAGCACTGCCTTGTCCTCTTTCGGGACTACCTTCCAGCGGAAAAACGTACAGATCAGGGTTCCGTCCGACAAGGTGTTCACGCAGGGGTCCTGCTCGCCCATCTCGTCGTCATAGATGACGCGGCTGTCCGACCACGTGACTCCGTTATCAGAGGAGACCTTCATGGCGATGCGCGAGGAGGGATCGACGTGGGTGACTGCCCCATAGAGCTTGCGCGAATTCTGGGCTTGCCGATACACCATGACCAACGACCCGTCGGCAGCGCGGGTCACGCTGGGAAATGAATTGTAGAGGCCGTCCTTGACCAACACCGCTTGATGAAAACGCATCATGGTTGTAACGCATCCTTGTCAGATGAGAAGAAATTCGACAACAGGATGCCGGACGAATCCGGCATCCTGTGCTGAGACAGAGCTTACTTCAACGAATCCAACGCCTCTTGGGCGCGCTTTTGCATCGCCGCAACCGTTGCGTCGAGCGACTGCTCGCCGAGGTAGTACAACTCGCGTTCCTGACCGAAAATGTCCTTGATCATGTTCAATCCGGTGGGATTGAGGGTGGTGTTGACCTTGTAGTAGGTCGTGATGGGCAACGTCCATCCACCCATGACCTTGGAGACGAACTCATCCGAATAGTTCATGGTGTACTTCTTCCCATCCTTGTCGGTGTAGGTCACGAAGTTTTGTTTGAACGCGACCAAATCCTGATGGCGGTAAGAAGAGAGTGTGCCGAGCTTCGACCACATTTCGGTGATCATGAAACGGGCCAACAGGGCGCCCCCCTTGGGGTTCTTGGCCGTGATGGGCACGGCGAAGTAGTAATCCAAGTCGGTGGCGTTGAGGTTGTTCGGGACAGTGGTGTTCGGTCTGGGCAGGTTGGCCACACCGATGTTGAAATTCAAAATGTCTTTGCCTTCGGCCGAACCGAAGCGAGAGTTGATGAACCACGAAGCCGACCACCAGTTGCTCAGCAGCATGGCGGCTTGCCCACGGGCGAACGGCATTCTCGAAGCGATCTGCTCGGCTTTGAAGGTGGCCAAGCTGATGGCGGTCTTGTCGACGTTCTGCAGGCGGTTCCACATGGCCAAGGCATCCTTCAGACGCTGGTCGGTCATGTTGGCGACTTTGGGATTGCCGTCCTTGAACGGGGTCCAGCCAGCCATTTGAGCGGGCAGCGTGTCGATGTCGTACCCCCAGGTGAGATGGATGTTGGCGCCGTAGATCTTGTTGGCCCCTTCGCCTTTGGTCAAAGCTTTGGCAGCTTTCTCGAAATCGGCCCATGTCCAGTCATCGGTCGGGTACGCCAACTTGGCAGCATCGAACATGTCCTTGTTGTAGAAGACATAGAAGCCGCCCTTGGTGTACGGCAGGCCATACAGCTGGCCGTTCACATAAGAGGCATTGATGCCTTCGCCGAAAGCATCGAGCAACTTGAATCCGTCCTCGGTGACATACTTTTCGAGCGGCATGAACATGCCTTCCTTGGCCCGGGCGGTGTAGTAGATCGAATCCAGGGTCAATGCCATGTCGACCCGCTCACCGGCAGCGACCATGGTGTCCAGCCGGACGATGTAGTCGGTGCTTCCGAGATCGACATATTCCACCTCGTATTGGGGATATTTCGCCTCGAAATCGGCTTTGATCCGGTCGGCCTTGTTTTCGGCCAAATACCCGTAGGCGGCCCACACGATCTTTTCCTTGCCAGCCGGAGCGGGAGCGGCGCTTTCAGCCGTACCCTGGGCGAACACGGAGCCGACAGTCGCCAGCATCATGGCCAACACGAGCAGCAGAGTGATTTTTTTCATCGTAACCTCCATTTTTTATCCCTTCAACCCAGTTGAAGAGATGTCTTCAATGAAAAATCGTTGCAACGCAACGAACAGGAACAAAATCGGGACGGTCATCGAGACGCTTGCCGCCATGACGGCCGTATAGTTGGTGCTGTATTCGTCGGAGAAAAATTTCAGCGCCAACGGGAGGGTGTACAACGCTGTGCTGCGGATGTAGAGCAACGGCCCTTCATAATTGTTCCACGCCCAGACGAAGTAGAGGAACACCAACACCGAGAGCCCCGCCCTCACCAACGGCAAGGCGATGGTGACGAACGTCCTCGCTTGCGAAGCTCCGTCGATGCGGGCCGAATCGAGCAATTCGTCGGGAACCTTCAAGAAATACTGGCGCATCAGGAAGGTGCCGAACGGTTGGCCGAGAAAGAACGGCAACCACAGGGCGGTATGGGA
>CAZJAK010000017.1:25570-40477 GCA_964543935.1 uncultured Spirochaetaceae bacterium | reverse complement strand
CATATCTTTCAATAAAAAATTTTATAAATAGTACATAAGAAATTGAAAAAAAATTTCATCATTGAAACAATAGAGGTTTCTGCCCCTCGATAATCCCTGTCATGCTTTCAGGGTCGGGTCGTTCCACACCTCCTTGGGTGCGCGTTCTCGGGGGAGTTTCACATGATGGAAGCTTGCCGTGCTGGTGAAGTCGACCTCATGCCATGGATTGACAGTCGGTGGGCCGAAGGAAACATGCATGGTTGAGCGATAGGGCTCGAACACCATCGAGCGCACGGTGCCGAAGAATTCTTCAAAATAATTGCAACTCAAACCGCTCGGGTAGGGGGAGCCCAACAACCGCTTCAGTGCGGCAACGTCCACGGCAGGCTGGTTGGAAAGAAATGACTCGATGGTCCGCTTGCGGACAATGGAGTTGGCCATGACGTGCGCTCCCCGATGGACCACCATGGCATCGAGCTGGTAGTGGTTGGTTGCCGACAGATGTGCTTTATCTGTAAAAACGTCGATATAGGTGACTGCTTTGTCATGCCCATGTATTTCCATGAGAGCCGCTCGGCCTTGCCTGTCGGCCATGATCAGGATGGGATTGCCACCGAACGTCATCTCTTGGGCCATCGTGACGGCTTCGCCCACGGTGGAGCATCGTTCCAACAAAGCCCTGATGCCGAACCAGAACTGCACGCCGTCATTGAACGGCCGTTGCATGCCTGGATTCGAACCCACCGGCATTCCGCCAGCCGACATGGTCACCACCAAACCAGCGTCGTTCATGCCCTCGTTCAGACCGAACAACAATGTGGTCGATCCCATGATTTTACGTTCCCCAGTGGCTGCAATCGTGTGCAGGCAACCGTCATCCTGCTCGTCGTTGAACTCATAACTGCGGGCCACCAAAGTGTTCCCATCGGAGGTTCGGCTACCGAGCACGGCAAAATGGCTGCAACGGGGTTGCACAAGGTAGGTATGGCACAGGTAGGCGACCGCGCCGAACGGAATGGACAACTCATCGGCGAATGACCTCAGCTCCTCGAGTGTGCCCGGCGAATAGGTTTCGGCGGCATGGATGAAAGCGCGCACATGCTTGTCATCCAATCGGCCTTGGCCCGAACGGAAGAATTCGAGATACGGCGGCATGGCTGAGACGATGGCGGCCAATTGCCGGCCGATGTCGGCGTGGGATCCGCTTAACACTCGATGGACTGCGAAGGTTTCCTTCATGGTGGGACTCCCCCTCTGATGCCCGATATGTTGGCACCATCCGGCCTCACAAGCAAGATGCAACCATCGGCAGGGATACTGCTGGACACAGCTTGGTTTCGTTGTATCATGACGATGTCTTGAGTTTTCAGAGGATCATGGAACCAGGAGGTGTGTCGTGAGAATCGCACTCATCAGCGATGTACATGCCAACGTACGGGCGCTCACAGCGGTGTTGTCCGATGCCGCCACCCGTTGTGTGGATGCCTATGTCTCATTGGGAGACATCGTCTTCATAGGGCTCGAGCCGCAACAATGCTTTGATGCCTTGCTGGCGTTACACCCGATTGCGTGCATCAAAGGCAACACCGATGCCAATGTGGAGGAAGCAGCCACATTCAGGCCATCCTCGGATTATGAACAGAAGATTGCCGGTGTGTTATCGTATTGCGATCGTGGTCTGCACGAGACCTCGAAGAACATGATGGCGATGTGGCCGACTGTAAAGCGGGTCGACATCGCCGGGTGCCGGATCGTGTTCTGTCATGGCAGTCCCTACGATGCAGCCGAACAACTTGCTCCCGACATATCCATCGCTTCCCGGACTGTCGACCGCCTCATGGCCGAACAAGCTGCGGTGGTGTGTTGTGGACACACCCATGCGCCCGCTGATTTTTACATAGGCGGGCAACGGGTGGTCAATCCCGGTGCGGTCGGCTATTCCTTCGATGGCGACCGAAGAGCTTCGTATGGAATTCTCGATGTCAATGCAAACCGCATCGGGTGGGAGAACCATCGGGTAGAGTATGATATCGAGGCCTACCGCCAGCTCCTCGTGGCGGCCAGCAGTGAATTGGGGCTTCTCAAACATGTGGCCTATGCCTTGGAGCATGGCCGGCCTATGCCCAATTATTCACGGTAAGGGAGCTTGCCGACATGAAGAGCATGGTGCTCAAACCAGATGTTTTTACCAGAAGCCAAGAAGTCGAGCAACTTTCCCGATCTATCCCTATCCTCATGCTTGTGTTGATGCTGGTGTTATGTCCGGCCTGCGATGAGGGCCAACTGCCCCCCGGGACATTCATCGACAACACCGCCATCGATTGGTTATACCGCCCCGATCCTGGAAGCGATGCGTTTCAAGGCAAGAATTGGTTGGTCATCGGGGACAGCATCTCGGTGCGCTCGGTGGTTGCTTCCAACTACGAGCAGTTCGTCAGCGAATGGCTTGGATGTGGGGTCATCAATGTGGCGGTTGCCGGCACTGGCTATGTCGCAGCACCCCAGGGGAGCTCCAACTGGGTCGAATTGCTCGACGATCTTCCGCCAGTCGAGGAAGTCGACTTCATAACGGTGATGGGGGCGTTGAACGACTGGTACATCCCGCTCGGCAATCCATTGGATACTGGCAGCTCGACCTTCTATGGTGCACTCGACCAATTCTATGGTGGACTGACAGAGCGGTATCCCGGAATCCCCGTCGGGGTGATCACCTCGACCCCCCGCTACTTCAGCTACGGGGACCGCCGGCAATACCTGTTCTCGGCCTATGACGAGACAAGCCCCTATGTACACCATATCGATGCAGTCATCAACGTCGCCCTGAAATACCGCCTGGCGGTGCTCGACCTCTACCGCACCAGTACGCTCGAACCTCAAGATCCGGCAAAGAATAAGGATTGTTTCATCGGGACGGCCTCGTATCCCGACGGGGATGGCGTGCATCCCAATACGAAGGGCCATTTCTCGATGGCTCAACAGATATTCGCATTCATTGTTGCCTCGTTGGGAACAAACTAGTACTTTTTTTGTGGATGGTTGTGTGGTGGAAACTGAAAAACGCTCGTATGCGGTCCTGAAAGACCAAAAGCAGTATCTCAAGATGATCGGCGCCAATGTGGTGAACCGTTATGGCGATTCGCTCGATGCCGTGGCTTTTTCTTGGATCGCCTACCGCATCACCCAGAGCGCTTCGTTGATGGCGTTGATCATCGCCGTCAATTTCATCCCCACCATTGTATTGCAACCGATCGCGGGCGTGTTCGTAGACAAGATCCGCAAGAAACGGGTCATGGTGGTGAGCGATATCGGGCGGGGCTTGGTCGTGTTGGCCATCGCGTTGCTCTATCTGGCCGAAAAGGCCACCCCGGCGGTGTTGTTCGCCGGCACCTTGCTCAATTCAACCCTCGAGGCCTTCAGGGTGCCGGCCGGTCTCGGCATTGTCCCCAAGTTGCTCGACCGGGACAAGTACACGGTAGGGACGGCCTTGAACTCCACTTTGGGCCGGATTTGTGAGATTGTCGGGCTGGCCACGGCCGGCTCGGTCATCGCCTTGGTCGGCAGCCACGGGGCGTTGATCATCGATGCCGTCACCTTCATGATCTCGGCCCTCATCATAGCCACCTTGCGCGTGAAGGAGGATCCGGTCGCTACCCCGGCACAGATCAGCGCCGTTGCTGCCCAGTTCAAGGAGGGGTTGGTCTACGTCAAAGCCCGGCCGTTGCTGGTGGCCATCCTGGTGCTCGGGATGTTCATGAACTTCGGCATGGTGCCGCTTAGTTCCCTGTCGACTCCCTTCATCGTCGAGAACCTGAAAGCCGGACCGCAGATGTTGTCGGCCGTCCAGTTGGCTCTGGTGGCCGGCATGGCCCTTGGTTCGTTTTTCACCCCCAAGCTCGACAAGATCCGCCGCAAACCGCTGTTTATATCCAGCGGAGTCGTGGCGGCGGGAGTGTCGGCTGCCTTGATGTGGGTGCCTGCTTTACCGGACGGGCTGGTGCAGCATGGAAGCTTGGTGGGATTGTTGGGAGTGATGGGCGTGGCGATCGGCATCCAGAATGTTTTGTTCTCAGCAGCGTTCATGCGCCATGTCGAGAGGGATATCTTGGGAAGGGTGGGCGGTCTGACCAATGCGGTATTGTGTGCCGCCATGCCGTTGGGGGCCCTGCTATGTTCGCTGGCAGCCCGTTTTTTGCCCGTTCCGACTGTTTTTTTGGTATCAGGGGTTTTCTCGCTGGCCCTGTATGCCGTCATGACCCGCGTCAAGGTGCTGGATGAATTATAATGCAAGAATTTAGCACAAGGTCCGCCCCTGGAGCACACCGCGCTTGAACAGGTTCATGCCAGCACCATCTGAGCAGCGCAACCAAGAAAAATGCTTGCCCCGACGAGCAGGAATATCTTGGATACTCCGGCCATGGAAGAGCCTTTGGTGTCCAATGAGAAGCCTTTTGCCAGCATGGTCTTCATGATGTTCACCGCTATGACCGCCGTTGGAACAGCCATCGCGGATACCGTCCAAGGATAGATGCCGAAAATTGGCAGCAATCCCAACAACCCGAAGGCGATGGCCATTTCACCTACCAGAAATCGCCGCGCCATGCCTGACCCTACCAAGATGGCTATCGTCTTGCGTCCCGCTTGAGTGTCGGCAACGAGATCGCAGGTGTTGTTCACACTCAGGACCATGGCGATGACCACCATCAGCGGTAGCGATGCCACCACCGCCGCGATGGTCACTTGTCCTCCTATCACATAGTATGAAATGGTGAACAACACCGTGCCGAGGAAGCCTCCGGCGAACAGCTCACCCAACGGGGTCCTCGAGATGGGGTAGGGCCCGCCGGTGTAGGCGTACCCGACTACCATGCAAGCACCCCCGGCCACGATGAGCCACCATGAGGTCATCCATGCCAACACCAACCCAAGCATTGCGGCAGCCCCGAACAAACTGAGTGAGATAGCCAAGGCCGCCTGTGGTTCTACCCCTTCGTGGACCAAGACCTTGTCCCGCTCGAGGTTTGTTTTCTTGTTGTCGGTCCCATTCGTATAATCAAAATAACTGTTGAACCCGGTGGTGCCCATGTCGACCACCAGCACGGCCAAGCCCATGATGAAGAAACGGCTCCATGCCCATGTCCCGGTCGACCATGCCGCATACAAGCTGCCGCAGGCGAAAGTCGTCATTCCGATGATTTTGGTGCGGATTTCGATTATGCGGAGGAATTGGCGGATATTCATGGCGCCATGATACTCCACCGGACAGGATTTGACAAACCCGGGCCGTCGATGGGTTTTGATGGATTCTTCGACATTGAGCGGCATGCACAGCGAGAGGATCGACCGGAACGTCGCAGCCGCCGGCTAGTATTACATCAAGGTGTCCGGCTATCAGGGAGGTGTGGGCGAATATCGAATCACCATACAGCTCACTTGATCCCTTCGAAGCACTACATCCCCGTCTTGGTCCGATCAGGCTTTGCCCGATGCATTCAATTGCGTCTCGACGGACTTTACGGTGGGACGTTCATTGGTGTATCGTACCAGCATGGATTGGGATATGCAGGTCCGGTTGGCGGCCTTCCATCATATCGCTGGGCTTGAGCGACAGCAAAGGTTGCTTGGTGGTGGCGAGTTGGCCAAGGGATTCGAGTTCGAAGGTCAACGGATCACCCTGAAAGGTCAGACGGGTATTTGGATTCCCAAGCAACTTCGCATGCCCATATCAATCACCACCCGGCTCAACGGGCCGTACAACCTCGATTCCATCGACAGCGAAGGCATCACCTACGCCTACCGCGGCACCAATCCCGACCATCATCAGAACCAAGCCTTGCGTGAAGCATGCCGCTTGCATGTCCCATTGCTGTATTTCCTCGAAGTCCGCGACCATCTGTATCAAGCTGTCTGGCCGGTCTACATCATCGACGACATACCTGGGCATCTGTACGTCAAGGCTGTCGTCGATCCAGCATACCGGATGCTTTCCTCCTTTGATCGTTGGGAGACAGTCGAGCCCTCGTCAGACGACGTGCGCCGCTACGCTACGATCGAGACCCGCGTGCGGCTGCACCAGAGTGCTTTTCGCGAGATTGTGCTGCATGCCTATCAGGAACGGTGCGCGATGTGCGCCCTCAAGCATCCCCAACTGCTCGATGCCGCCCATATCATCCCCGATTCCGATGAACGGGGTTTCCCCGTCGTGTCGAACGGATTGTCGCTGTGCAAGATCCATCACGCTGCCTTCGACTGCGGCTTGTTGGGGGTCGATCCCGATTTCACCATCCATGTGCGGCCCGACATCCTCGAGGAATCGGACGGGCCCATGTTGCAGCATGGTTTGAAAGAGTTGGAACAGAAAACCATCAGCGTCCCCAATCGTCGGGACGATTGGCCAAACCGAGCGGCTTTGGAACGCCGGTATCGGAGTTTTCTTGAATAGGGATGCCGTTCGGAGCGTCTCGTGCTACATTGGTGGTAAGATCCATGGCGCATGCACGCCATACTCATTATACATTCGGGAGGCGATTCAATGAAGGATTTCCATGACTACATCCCGTTGCTCGGGGCTAAGGTCGATCCTGTCCACTACGGAGTCTATCCGTACTCGATCAACAAGGTCGGGCCTTGCCATGTCTTCATGGCCAAGGACGGGTCTCAGGACGTGTTGGTTTCGATCGGCGGGGATGTGGGATTGTCGGGTATCGAACGCGAGGCGAACGGCGTCAGGTACACAGTTGCGCCGCTGACACACGGCAATGCCGAGGTGTTGCGCAAGGTGTTCCCGTTCACGGCACCGGCGAGGGTGTTGTCCAAAGACCGTACCATGGGTGTCGGCGACCGCTTGGGCATTGCCGCCCCTGGCCACATCCGGGTGTTTCAGGAACATGATTTTTATCCGATCCTGGCCCAACAATCGATCCGTGAGCTCAACCTGACCCAACGGACCTACAAGGATGTGTTGGACAGCGCGACCTTCGCAGTCTTCCGCGAAGGGTATAAGAAGGGCTTCGGTGCCGATGGCGACCACCTCAAGAAACCGGAAGACGTGAAGATGGCTTTGGATTTGGGCTTCACGATGATCACGCTGGATTGCTCCGAACACATGCACAACGAGGCCGAAAGCCTTCCGTTGGCCGAGGTGCAATCGAAGTTTCCTTTGGACGGACGCTTGAAGGAACGCTATCTGGGCAAGAAGTTCGCCATCGGCGATGGGATCGAACTCCACTTCGATCTTGAAACCCTGACCAGGACTGCCGCGGTGTATGGTGCCATGCTCGATTTCGCCACCTTGATCTACGACACCTATTTCAGAGCGGGGGACTATCAGGCCGATTTTGAAATCTCGATCGACGAGACGGTCACTCCGACGACTCCGGCCCAACACTTTTTTGTCGCCAACGAACTGACGTTGCGGTCTGTTTCGTTCGCCACATTGGCTCCCCGATTCTGCGGCGAGTTCCAGAAAGGGGTCGATTATATCGGTGACCTCAAACAATTCGAGACCGAGTTGGCGGTCCATTGCGCCATCGCCCGCCATTTCGGCTACAAGCTCAGCCTCCATTCCGGATCGGACAAGTTTTCGGTGTTCAGCGCCTTCGGCCGCATGACCCACGGCAGGTTCCATGTCAAGACAGCCGGTACCAATTGGCTCGAGGCGATGAAGCTCGTCGCCATGGTTGACCCCAAGCTCTATCGCGAAGTGCATGCTTTCGCGCTCTCCAAGTTCAACGAAGTGACCAAGTATTACCATGTGACCACAGACCTGACCAAGATTCCCGCTCTCGCTTCCCTGAAGGACCAGGATTTACCGGGCCTGTTCTCCAACAACGACGCCCGCCAGCTGATCCATATCACGTACGGGCCGATCCTGTCGACCAAAGATTCAAGTGGATCCTACCTGTTCAAGGACCGGTTGTATGCGTTGTGGCGCGAACAGGAGCAGTTGTATTCCGACCTGTTGTACAAGCATATCGGGCGGCATGTGAAGGAGCTGTGCAAGCACATCGCCCACGCGTAATGTGATTCGTTACCCACCAAGCGGGGATGGAAGACAGATTGTCATGCCATCCCCCCTTTTTTTCATGAATTGCACGAAATTTCAGGCACTATTGTTGGGTTTTTATGTTCCAGGAACAAAAATTAGTTACTTAGTTGTACATGTTATCACATCAATATGTATTTAATACAAAATATACTTGCCATCCATGACAGACAGTATTACACTGCGGAATGCAACTATCTGCAACCCAAGGTGGAGACCATCGTATGGAACTCAAGTACCAGACTGTGTTTCTCGACATTCAAAACAAAATCATCTCTGGTTATTGGCCTGAAGGGGCGATGATTCCGACCGAAATCGAATTGTGCAGCATCCATAACGTCAGCCGTATCACCGTCCGGCGCGCACTCGATGAACTTGTCCAATTGGGGTTCATCAAGCGTACGAGAGGCAAAGGGTCGTTCGTCAACGGGGCCAAACGGTTCTCGGAGTATCGCAGCGGTGCGATCAGCCAAGACGGTTTGGATTTGGTGAAACCGATTTCCAACCATGTGTTGGAAGTCATCGAGCATGACCACGGCTCGCAAATAGCCCGCCACATGCAGCTGCAGTTCAAGCATGATGGTGAGAGCGTGCGGCAGTACCGCTTGATAAAAATGGTCGATGGCCAACCGTATGCGTTGATGAGCATCTTCATGACCGAGTCGGTGGGGGCCCTGTTCACCAACGACGATTGGACGAACTGCAACTTCATCCAATTGTTCACTATGAAGACCGGCAAGCCGGTTACCCTGTTGTCCCGCACCATTTCCGCCATCATCCCCGACGATGAGACCTGCGACATACTGAACGTGAACCATGGCACGGCCCATCTGTGGATGCGCAATACCGCATTCACTGACAACCAGGATATCGTGGGGATTGCGTACGGTGTGTACAATGGCAACCTGTATGACTTTGCCGTCAGCATCGACCTCAAGAATCCTCCCCGCGGATTGCTCTGAGAAAAGAGGTGGTTTATGGGTTGGCCCGCTGCAAACGGGCCGCCCGCGTTGTGTCCATGACCGCTCATGCTGAAAACCCTCTTGTATTATTTTGACAATTGAATTATCCGTGTTACTATCGATACCAAGGGGGAGAATCATGAGAACCATCATCCGCATGCTCCATGATGCCGCTACGCGGTTTCCCAACCGTGCCTATGCGACGAAGAAGACCGATGAAGGCTGGAAGCCGTACACGTTCGCCGATGTGGACCTGCTGTCCGACCGGGTGGCTGCTTATCTGACAGCCAACGGTTGCATCCAAGGCTGTGCGTTCGGCATTTTGGCCGAGGGGCGGGCCGAATGGGTCATCGGCGAGCTGGGTGTCTTGAAATCCCGGGGCGTTTCTGTACCATTGTCCATCAAGCTTACCCCTGATGAAATTGCCTTCCGGTTGACACACAGCGAAGCCAAAGGAATCTTTGCCAGTTCCAATACGTTGGAGAACGTCTGCAAGGCGTTGGCTGTCATGGAGAAAAAGCCGTTGCTGCTCTACCTCGACGAGCATGACGAACGGCTCAAGAAAGCAGTCGAGGCCTACGGCTGGAAGGCGGGCGACGATTACATCGTCTGGGACGTCATCCAATCGTCGGGTAAGGAGATCCTCGAGCGCTCTCCGTTGTTCGTCAAGGATGTCGAGAACCTGATCGACGAGAACGACACGGTCAACATCTGTTACACATCGGGTACAACCGGCAATCCGAAGGGCATCATGCTCACCCATCTGAACTATTGGGCCAACAGCCATGATGCGGTCGAGTTGTTCAAGATTCCCGACGAAGTGTTCGAGACGCTGATCGTCCTGCCGGTGGACCATTCGTTCGCCCATACGGTCGGCATCTACACGGCCATGCTCAAAGGCATCACGTTGCATTTCGTGGACGCACGCGGTTCGAATGCCGCCATTTTGCGCAACTTCCCCAAGAACCTCACCGAAGTCAATCCGGTCTTCATGATGACGGTTCCGTCGATCACCGGCAACTTCATGAAAAAAATGATGCAGGGGGTGGCCCAGAAAGGTGCCTTCATCGACGGCATTTTCCAACGTGGCTTGCAGGCGGGCATCAAACGCAACGGCGATGGTTTCAACCGCCCGGGTTTCGGCGTGCAGTTAACGACCTTCTTCCCTTACACGCTGGCTTCGTTGTTGGTGTTCCCGGCGTTACGCAAGGTTTTCGGCAACCGCATGCGCTATTGCGTGGGTGGCGGTGCCTTGCTTGAGGCCAAACAACAACATTTCTTCGCCGCCATCGGAGTTCCGGTTTACCAAGGATACGGGCTCACCGAAGCAGCTCCCGTCATCAGTTCCAACAATCCCGACCGCTATAAGTTCGGTACCTCGGGAGTCGTCGCAGCCCATGTGAAGTGCCGCATCATGAAGAGTCCCACTGAAGAAGCTGCGGTCGGCGAGCGGGGCGAGATCGTCATCCAGGGCGAGAACGTCATGAAGGGTTACTTCAAGAATCCTGAAGCGTCGGCCGCCGTATTGCGCGACGAAGCCGACGGAAGATGGTTGTGGACCGGCGATCTCGGCTATTTCGACCAAGACGGTTTCTTGGTTGTGACCGGGCGGGCCAAAGCTCTGCTCATCGGCAAAGACGGCGAGAAGTATTCGCCCGAAGAGGTCGAGGAGGTCATGGTGAACAACACCGACATCCTCAACCAGTTGTTGGTCTACAACGACCACAAGAGCCTTACTTCAGCGTTGGTGACGTTGCAGGATGACTTGGTGCGGACCTTGATTAAGAACGAGCGGATCAAGACGCCCGAAGAAGCCACCAAGCGGATCATCGAGTTGCTGCGCGCCTATGAGGGCAAAGCCAAAGCCATCCCGCCACAGTGGATCCCGGCGAGGTTCGCCATCATCGCCAAGCCGTTCGCCGAGGCCGATGGCTTGGTGAACTCCACGATGAAGTTGGTGCGCTACAAAGTGGTCGAGTTCTATCAGCAGCGGATCGACGACCTGTACGAAAGCGAAGAGCTCAACGACAAGCTGAATGTCGAGGCGGTCAAGCAGCTTTATTTCTCTTGATGGCGCATCTGCCTGACGTTCAAGCAGTGATAATGCACATGCGGGGAACCCTCCAAAGGTTCCCCGTTGTGCTTTTTCAGGCTTCAAAGCGCCCTTCCAATCCCGCCGTCCGGCAGGCGGCGCACAGCCCCTGCAAGCTGATGTGGTGGCACTCGACTGAGAAGCCGAGTGAGTCGCGGATCAAACGGTCCGCTTGGATGAAGTAGTCCATGTCGATGTCTTGGATGGAACCGCAGCGGCGGCACACCAGGTGGCAGTGCTCGTCATTGCGGATATCGTAATAGACTTTGGATGATCCTTCGATGCGGATGCGGCGGATGAGTCCGGAATCGGCCAAGTGGTTGAGGTTCCGGTATACGGTGGCCAGGCTGAGACTGGGAAGGGTTTTTCGCAATCGCCCATGCAGTTCGTCGGCGTTCAAGTGGACGCCAGCTTCGCGCAACTCCTGCACGATGGCGTCACGTTGTCTCGAGTGTCTCACAAGTGTTGTTTTCCTTTGTCTTGATAAGCAGGATATGCAGGGTCACGACTGTTCCCACCACCGCAAGGACAATCCAGACCAAAGGTGTGCGCAACAAGACGGCCGACACGGACAGGCCGATCCACAGCGTGGCCAATGCCCGGATTTTCACGCTGCGGGGAATCCCTTGGCGGGTTCTCCAGTGGGCCAGATACGGGCCGAACATGCGGTTGGCCTCCAACTTGCGGGCTAGGGCGGGACTGGACAGCGAGAAGCAGGTGGCTGCGATGATGACGAACGGTGTGGTGGGCAAAACCGGGATGACTATCCCGACAGCCCCCGCAGCGAGGGCCAGATATCCTGCCACCAAGACCATCATCCGTTTCATCGCCACAACCCCATGATTTTTCGCTCATTCCTCATAATAATAATCATTATCATTTTTAAAACAACACAATTTTTAGGGATTGTCAACCACATCGTGCATGAAATGTGTTACATTAACAAAGCAGATATGTTTTCAATATTGCATGACCGTCATAAAGTGATGCAACGTTCAATGTGCATAGATTTAATTCATGAGAGGAGGGAAGTCATGAAGAAGCTACTGATTCTGCTACTCGTTCCCGTCATCGCGTTCTCCATGGTGTCGTGTGAAGGCGACATTCTGGCCTCGATCAGCGAATACATGGGAATGGTTGGCGGAAACGTGCTCATAGAGCAAGGAATCATCACCGTGGACACTACCCAGGTGAACGAAGTAACCACGCAGGTCCAAACGATTGTCGCGGTTGCTCCCGAGGATAAAGAGACACCGCCCGCTCCAGAGGTGATTGAAGAGATCCAGAATGCCTTGACCGTAATTCTGGAATCGCCGGTGAAGACCGAGGAACTTGTCCAGCAAATGGAAGAACCAGCCGGTTTCACCGCAGACAACCCGCCTCCGCTCAGGCTTGGCGAGTATCTGCCGGCTGTTCCACCCGAGGATGTCACTCAAGGAGACCTCTTGGTGGCCGAGCTGGTGGCTGATTTGGTAACGAGCGCTCCTGATCCGCTGACCGCCACCCCAGAAGAGATCGATCAATTCGTGTCCGATGCCCAACAGGTGCTGGCAGTGATCAAGGCTGTTTCGGGTGCCGGTGACATCGTGCTCGACACGATCATCACCGATTTGCTGGCTACTTTCGGGCGCGGCATGCGGGCCCTGATCAGCCGTGAGGGCGAGCCCGGAGAGGCTGAGTTCCTCGCATATGTATTGCCCGTGGCCAATTCGGTGATCAATGCGATCGGATACACCGACGAGACCAAGACCGCTGTCGATCCGGTTGGTTTGGCCCGTTTGTTGACCAGTTACCACACGATGCGCACGACCTATGAGCAACTTGCCGCAGCGATGGGTGAAGGCCGCGAGACGCAGTCCATGCAGATGGGCGACCTGATCGACTATACCTTGAGCGTCGGGTTCACCGAAGCCGAGGATTTCTTGGCTTTGGACGATGACGGCATGGTGGGGACCGCTTTGGATCTCGAGACGATCCTCAACCAGATGATCCCCTACTTGGCGATGACTTCGTTCGACAGCGTCGAACCGCCGGCGTTCCTTTCGTACAAGACCGGGGACCAATGGGAGATGATGGTCGGCATGTATAATGGCGGGGCGTATCCCGCGTTCGCCTTGATCTTGGACCTCTACGATGAAGTGACCGACACCTTGGTGCTCTTCTCACAACAAGTGCCCGACAACCAAGCGACGACCGATTTGCTCTTGGAGTACATTCCGCAGGGTCGGACCGGCATTGTCGACATGTTGACTCCCGATGTCGTTTGATAACGGAGGTGTGAAATGAAAAAGATACTGTTGATAAGCATGATCATGGTGTTGGCTGTCGGTACAGCATTCGCTGTCGAGCCAACCTTCCGCCCCATCAGCGCCAGGACAGAGGCGATGGGCGGTGCCGGCATCGCCACCTCCGCCGGAAGCGATTCGTTGTTCATGAACCCGGCCAATCTGGCCGGGGGCAGGTTCAGCTTGAACGCTCCCTCCGTCTCGTTGACGGTGTTCAATCCCAAAGCGATCCTTGACTCGCAGATTCCCGCCTACATCCAATCGAACAGCGACACGATGGCGCAGGACATCGGATTGGAGTACATGAACAAGATCGTGACGGCTGGTCTTGGCGAGGTGTTGACGACCGATGTCGGGGTATCGTTCACTGGGGGTGGTTTCGGCATTGGCGTGAATGTCCAGGAACAACTCCATACGACCAGTTCCGACGGTTCGCTGGCCAACGACAAGTTCATCGCCGAACTGAATGTCGCTGCCCCGGTCGGACTCGGCTTCAGTCTGGACTTCGTCCCCGGATACCTCTCGCTGGATGTCGGTGCCAGCGCCCGGTTTGTCTATCGGGCCTATACCGAGCAAATCGGGGCACCGCAAGTGCTGGCTTTGATGAACGACAGCGATCCTGCCACCGCATTCATGAGGGAGACCTCGTTGGCGGCCGGTTGGGGAATGCCGATCGATGTCGGTGCCAACCTGAACCTCCCCCTCGGCCTGCGGGTTTCGGCGGTAGCCAGGAACCTCAATGCCGTCTACACGATGCGCGATTACTCCGAGTTGGGCGGATGGCTCAACGAGATGGCTGCCTTGGCTGGCATGGAACCGGTCTACGACGATACGGCCCCGACTACGACCGTCGGTGCCGAATATACTTATGAGATACCGTGGACGTTGGATGTCGGTCTCGGTTGGATGCCCAACCTGGGTGCCCTCAAACCGTCGCTGGCGGTCGATTTGACTGATGCCCTGGGTGTCTTGGAGAATCCTGAGCAATTGTGGAACAACCTCACTGCTGGCGTGGAGCTCAAGTTGCTCTCGTTCCTCTCGGCCCGCGGTGGTTTCAACAAGGGCTACTGGTCGCTGGGTGTCGGGCTCGATGTCCTGCTGGTCCATGTCGACGCCTCGTACTTCATCCGTGAGTATGGTGCCAACATCGGCGACAAGCCGATCGACGCCCTGACCGTGCGGGTGAACATCGGTATCGACGGCTAAGATCATCACACGTGATAGTTCGACGGGGTCGCTTCGGCGACCCCGTTTTCTATGCATGCACCATCCCTGTGGTCTTAACGGTCAAAACTGGAATCTGTTTGTTATTTAGGTAACAAAATGTAGTATGACGTAACAAAATTGTTCAGATTGGGCTTCACTTGTGGCATCCGACGTGATATGCTCCACGCATCACACTGCCTTTAGGCAAGCAAATATGGGGAGCTCTATCATGGAACATTTCGGTTTATGGGGACTCATTCCTCCAGTACTAACCATTGCGTTGGCGTTCATCACCAAGGACGTCATCGTCTCGTTGTTTCTCGGGATCCTTTCGGGGAC
>CAZJAK010000017.1:0-25470 GCA_964543935.1 uncultured Spirochaetaceae bacterium | reverse complement strand
CCGGTATGTATCTTGGCACCGGTTTCCAGCTGGGTCATCACGGTCATGTCGATCGTCAAGGGATCTGAGGGCTTCGAGTCGTTGGGGGTGAGTGAGTTCAGCTTCTTCATCCGTTCCATCCCATACAACATCTACGCTCTGCTTACCTTGATCATGGTGGTGGTGATCATCATCACCAAACGTGATTTTGGTCCGATGGCTGCTTCGCAACGCTTCTATGAAAAAACGGGCAACTTGTTCAACACTGAATACGGCGATGCCCCGGGTGAAATCAGCGGAGTCTCGGCCAATTCAAAGGCCAAGCCGATCGACATGCTGTTCCCGATTGTCGTCTTGATCATCACAGCTGTGGTATTCTTCCCAGTCACCACTTGGATTGGCTCGATCGATGGTGAAAGCGTCACCTCCCTCTCGCAGGCCATGTCCTCGATGAGCATCGGTGAGGCTTTCAACAACACCGACGCATCCATGGCGTTGTTCTATTCAATCGTGTTCACCTTGGTCATCACCATGATCTACTACTTCGCCCGTGGATTGTTCACCATCAAGAGTTCCAGCGACGCTCTCAAGGAAGGCATCGGTTCGATGGTCCCAGCCTTGATCATCCTCACCATGGCTTGGGCGATTGGCTCGATCATCAAGAGCAGCCCTGAGGACGGCGGTCTCGGTTTGTCAGCGTACTTGTCCGAAGTGGTTGTCGGTGGCGGATTCCCGTTGGCATTGGTGCCGGCCATCGTGTTCGCGCTCTCTGCCCTCATCGCCTTTTCGACCGGAACCTCGTGGGGCACCTTCGCCATCATGATTCCCATCACGATGCCGATCGTTGTCGGACTGGCCCAAGCAAAGGGCTTGGCTGCGGATGCTTTGCTCAACGCCACCCTCATCGGAGTCAGCGCAGTCCTGGGCGGTTCGGTCTTCGGCGATCACGCCTCTCCCATCTCCGACACGACCATCCTCTCTTCCACCGGGGCAGCTTGTCCGCACCTCGAGCATGTCTCGACCCAGATGCCCTATGCAGTGTTCGTGGCGGCCTGTTCTTTGGTGGGCTTCTTGTTCGGCGGCCTGTTCCTCAACGAACTGGTCGCATGGATTGCTGCGTTGGCGGTGTTTGCCATCGGCATGGTGGTTTTGCCCAAGGTGTACGCTGTCAAATCGTAATATTCAATTGCAGCATGCTTTGGCCCCGGGGATGTTTCCCCGGGGTTTTTTTGCTTGGGCTCTGGCCGGTACGAGCCTGTCATAGTATAGTGGTCCCATGGATTACCTGCCGTACATCGGATTGCTCAAACGTGAAGCCATCGTGGCGATGGGTTGCACCGAACCGGCTGCTGCAGCTTTGGCGGGGGCGAAGGCGGCCATGCTGCTGGACTCTCCTTGCGAACGCTTGGTTGTCCATGCCAGCCGGGACATGGTCAAGAATGCCATGGGGGTCGGGCTTCCCCATTGCAATTTAAAAGGAATCGCGGCAGCGACGGCATTGGGGGCGGCCAAAGCGGATCCTTCCGAAGGACTGTCCATCCTTTCCACACTCACCGAAGAGCATGTCGAGACTGCAGAGCGGTTGGCTGCGAATGGCACCATCACGCTGCATCTGGAACGAAACGTCCCGCCCGTGTATGTGGCGGTCGAAGCCTTCAGCGGGAATGAACAAGCCATGGCGGCCATCGCTGTCCGGCACGACCGGTTCATCAAGGTGCTACACAATGGTGCGATCTTGCTCGACGAACCGATGGATACAGAGGACCATCCACGCCCTTTGCATGACGAAGAGATACCTAGTGCCGACCTTGCCGGGCTCACCTTGACCGCCATCAGTGATATAGCCCGGAACACCCCCCCTGAACTACTTGAGTTCCTCGCCGATCAAGCACAGACCAACATGGCGGTTGCCCGCCATGCGATGGATCATGATTACGGTCTGGCAGTCGGCCGGTTGGCTTGCCCGGAGTGGATGGCTCCACCAAGGACGCTTTCGGAGGCCTACGACCAAGCGGCAGCTTACGCCGCTGCCGCCTCCGATGCTCGCATGGCTGGGTGTGCCATGCCGGTGGTGATAAATTCTGGCAGCGGCAACCAAGGCATTACCGTATCGGTGCCGCTGGTGGTGATGGCCGGCTTCTGGCAGGCTTCCCGTCATACGCTCATACAGGCACTGTGCATCTCGAATCTCGTGGCGTTGACGCTCACCACCCGCAAGGACCGCCTGTCGGCATTGTGCGGAGCATTTACCGCCGCTATTGGAACCAGTTGCGGCATGGTCCATCTGGCGGGCGGGACTGTCGCCCATATGGATCGGGCTGTCAACACGATGGTGGCCAACCTGACCGGCATCATCTGTGACGGTGCCAAAGCGACATGTGCCCTCAAGATCCATTCCTGCGTCGCTGCTGCTGCCCTCAGTTGCCGTTTGGCAATGAAAGACCGTTCTCCTTCTCGAGAATCGGGCATTGTCGGGCGCGATTCGTTGGAAAGCATCGAACATGTGTCCCGCCTTACCCATGAGGGCATGCAGCAGACCGACAACACGATATTGGACATCATGTTGAACAAGCAAAGCCAAGGAGGCTGTTGACCATGCGTTATGTTGCCATCGATTTCGAGACCGCCAACAGCGACAAACTCAGCCCATGTTCCATCGGCCTGGCCAAGATGGAGGATGGACGGGTGCTGGAGACTTATCATTCGCTCATCAAGCCGCCGGTAGCTTATTTCGACCCGGGCAACATCGCCATCCACCACATCAAACCATCCGATGTCGTGGACGCACCCTGTTTCGACCAACTGTGGAACACCATCTTGCTCTTCATCGGCCATGATCCATTGGTGGCCCACAACGCCCCGTTCGACATGGGTATCCTCAGAGCAATGTTGGTGTACTACCGCTTTCCCGTGCCACCGCTGTCCTATACCTGCACCGTGCGCATCTCCCGCAAGGTGTGGCCCCTTATGGAGAGCCATCGCCTGACCGAATTGTCGCAACGCTTCGACTTTGACTACACCCCGCATGACGCCCTAGAGGATGCCATCAACTGCGGCAAGGTGTTCTACCAGGCCTACCGGGACAACCACGACACCTCGGCATATGCGGTCCAACAGCTGTTGCTCGAATACGGGATTCAATTCCAACGCCTTACCGGAGGCCTCGCCCCGCTCCTCACCCCCGCAGATGTCGCGCCAGCCAGCTTGTTCTGATGTGTCAAGGCGCCAATCCCCAGGGAAAACCGATGCGACCTTGCTTGTAGGAGAGGCGATTGGATGCTATGATTTATGTAATCGATGCAATAGCGATAGGAGGACAAGATGGAGCTGAAGGGATCAAGGACTGAGAAGAATCTGCATGCGGCGTTCGCCGGCGAATCCATGGCCAGAAACAAGTATAGTTATTATGCCAGCAAAGCCCGCAAAGAGGGCTACGAACAAATCGCCAACCTGTTTGAAGAAACCGCCGACAACGAGCGGATGCACGCCAAGATTTGGTACAAGTTGCTGCAGGATAGCGGCGAGGTCGCCGATACCGCCACGAACCTGAAGGATGCTGCCGCTGGCGAGCATTACGAGTGGACACAGATGTACAAGGAGTTCGCCGAAGTCGCCCGTGAAGAGGGTTTCAAGAAAATCGCCGCCTTGTTCGAAGGGGTGCTGAAGATCGAGAAAGAGCACGAGCAACGTTATCTCGCCTTATTGAAGAACGTCCAGGAAGGTCTGGTGTTCTCCCGCGATGGCGAACAAATTTGGAAGTGCGGCGTGTGCGGGCACATCCATGTCGGCAAGAAAGCCCCCGAGGTCTGCCCGGTGTGCGGTCATCCCAAAGCCCATTTCGAAATCGCAGCCCGCAACTGGTAAACAAACCACTGGGAAATTTGCACTAATCAAGTCGAGCAGGAAAGGATCCGCCGTCGATTGCCCATCGTAGCGGATCCTTTTTTATCATGGAGCGGGATCCCAATCGCCTAGGATGGCCTGCCGGATCCACTGCGGGCCCTGCCTGCAATCCAACAATCGCCGGGTTGCACTGGCCGCAGCAGAACCCGCACCGGTAGAGCCGGCTTCAAAGAAGCGGGCTTCCCACGGCTCCCATTGCCGTTGCACACCATCCTTGGTACGGCTGTGCATGCTAGTCCATCCTTGGGCGGTGATATGGTCTTCCATGTGGCAAGCGAAGAAAATTGCCGAGGGAATGACCGTCGGGTCTCCGCTTGGATGCCATGGACGCCCCAACCATACCGATCCAGGTGCCACTGACCCATGCTCTTTCACCAGCGAGCATTGTTCGAACAGGAAACCGAACGGTTCGCTTGCCTTGGTGGATGGGGCGCAGATGTAACCGAGGCGACCCGGTTGCGGACTTGGCCGAGACACGATGGTGCACATGCTGAAGACTGAGCGGGCCCCTCCGAAGATGAAGTCGATCAGCCCTGCAATGGTGCATGATTCGAACCAACACCGGCCGGCGTCGACATAGAGGGTGTCTTGCCAGCCGGTGAAACGACAGTCGGCAAAGCGGGCCCTGTCGCATCCGGTCGTGGTGCGTAGAGCAACCGCTTGCAAGCCGCTGCGCTTGGCGGAATCGCCACTACTGTCCAAAGCATGGCGGGGGTAATCGAAGTCGTTGGCAAACGTGATGTTGCGGGCGCAGAATCCTTCGCTGCGTATGGTGCAGGTGGCGCTGTTGCCGGTCCCCAATGGGTTCCCAGTGCTATCGAGTGCCCCATGATGGTCGCCATACACGATGACGGTGTCGATGGCAGCGTGTCCGAGAAGGGTCAAGTTGGGGATGGTGATGTTCAACTTTTCACGATAGATACCCGCTTCGAGCCTGATGACGGCCTTCCAGTTGGATGTATAGCAGTTCAACCGAGCGGCTGAGGCTGCCTCGAGCGCTTCTGTGATTGTCCTATAGCAGTATTGGCCTTTGCAGTCTTGAGCGACCATTGCTTCGAACAGGGCAACCGGTTCTGTACGAGCGGGATGTGCGGCCATAGGCCGAGTATAGCACGCACCCCGAGGCAATGCCATCGAGGTGCGCTTGCCATCAGATGAACAGGTTCACGCCACTGGTCGAAGCTGCCTCCATGTAGGTCGCCACGCCTCCGATTTCCACACCGTCGAGCAACTCCTCGGCTTTGATGCCCATGATGTCCATCGACATCTGGCAGGCAACGAAACGCACACCGGCGGCTTTGGCTTGGGCGAACATGGTGCGCAACTGGTCGACATGCTTGGCTTTCATGCGCGAGCGCATCATGACCGGACCCATGCCGGCAAAGTTGATCTTTGACAAGGCCAGTTGATCCATCCCCTTGGGAAGCATCGCGCCGAACATCGTCCCCATGAAGTCCTTGGAGACTTTTCCAGGATGGCGTTTCCGGAGGACCGACAGCCCCCAGAAGGTGAAAAACATCGTGACGTTGCGCCCGGTTGCCGCAGCACCATTGGCCAGCACGAAGGAGGCCAGGGCTTTATCCAAATCGTTGGAGAACACGATAAGCGTCGCACCCGGCTGCTGCATCGAGACCGCCTTGCCCGATGATGGCGTTGCTTGGAGGGCCGCCTTTTCGATGACGGCTTCGATGATCCCTTCACGAGTGCTGAGCGATACGAGGGTGTTCCCAGTGAGGTTGCACCACGATTGCACGTCACGGGTGAAGCCAGGGTCGGTCGCGTTCACCTTGAGGTGGTCGCCGGCCGACATGCCGTCGATCTCCTTTTTCAATTGCAGAATCGGACCGGGGCATTGCAGGCCACAGGCGTCGAGCAACCGAAGCGAGGTCGATTGGACCGCTCGGGGACTGCCGTCTTCTTGGCCGTGGTGGATGCCGAAGCTGGTCACTTGGATGGTATGGGGATGGCGCAATCCCTCCACCTCGTTGTTGACCAGGTGCCAGGTCTTGTAGCCTCCGGTAAGGTTGGCCACCTCGGTGTAGCCATTTTGGCGCAAGATCCGTTCGGCCAGATACCCACGCAGACCTACGGCACAATAGAGGACGACCGGTTTGTCCTGGGGTATGTCTGCCAGACGATTGCGGACTTCCGTGTGGGGGATGTTCAGCGCTCCAGGGATGGCACCCAGTGAGAATTCATCGGCTGTCCTGACGTCGACGATGGTGGCAGCGCGGTTTTGCCATTGCTCCAACTCGCGCCACGTGATGGTGCGGCTGATACCCTCGAGGACGTTGCGGGCCACGAAGCCGACCATGTTGAGCGGGTCCTTGGCGCTGGAAAACGGCGGAGCATAGGCTTGTTCGAATTCCGCAAGGTCGTCGACAGTGCCTTGCTTGGCGATGAACGCTGCCAGTACGTCGATGCGCTTGTCGACTCCGTCGAAACCGACCGCTTGGCCGCCGTACAAGCGGCCATTCTCGGGATCGTAGAGGATTTTAACGGTGATGTTGAGGGCCCCGGGGTAATAGCCGGCATGGCTGCCGGCATGGGTGACCACCTCGCTGTAGGTGATGCCGCCATGGACGAGTTGTTTGCCCGTCATGCCGGTCGAGCCGGCGGTGAGGTCGAAGACCTTGGCGATGCTGGTGGCGATGGTGCCCTTATAGGGACGGCACTTCCCGGTGACGATGGCATCGGCGCACAAGCGGGCCTGTTTGTTGGCCGGTCCGGCCAACGGGACGCTGACCGGCAAGCCGGTGATGGGGCTGGGGTATTCGATGGCGTCGCCTACGGCCTTGATAGCGGGATCGCTCGTGGAGAAACAGGCATCGACCTTGATGGCCCCGTTGCGGCCGAGTTCCAAGCCGGATTCCTTGGCAAGTTTCGAGTCGGGGCGCACTCCGATGGAAAGGATGACCAAGTCGGTGATGATCTCGGCCCCCGACATCAGGGTGACGACGAGTTCCCCTTTGCGACGTTCGAACGACTTGACCCCGTCTTTGAGGAACAGCTCGACCCCTTTCTCACGCAGGTGTTGCTGGACCAAGGCGGCCATGTCGTAGTCGATGACGTTCATCACTTGGTCGAGCGCTTCGACCAGCGCGACATCCAGATGGCGTTCCTTGAGGTTCTCGGCCATCTCCAACCCGATGAAGCCTCCACCGACAACCACTGCCCGCGAGGTGCGTACTTCCCCCAACTTGGCTACGATCGCGTCTACATCGGCCACCGAACGCAAGGAGAAGATGGCAGGGTCGTCGATGCCGGGAATGTTCGGCCTCAGCGGAGCCGCTCCTGGCGAAAGGACCAGTGTGTCGTAACCCCACGGGGATTCACTGCCGTCTTTCAGGTTCCTGACCAAGACGGTATGGGCGCTGCGGTCGATCGAAAGGACCTCATGCTCGGTCATCACCTCGACATTGAAGACCTCTTTGAAACGCTCGGCTGTCACGACGAACAGACGCGAGCGATCGGTGATGGTTCCCCCGGCATAGTAGGGGAGTCCGCAGTTGGCATAACTGATGTATTTGCCCCGTTCGAAGATGATGATCTTGGCTTGTTCGTCCAACCGCCGCAATCGCGCGGCAGTTCCGGCGCCGCCGGCGACACCGCCGACGATGATGTAAGTTCGCATGATAGTCTCCTTATGGATGGTTCATTACAGTCTTATCGGACAACAGTGAGGCCAAATGAGATGGCAACGGGGGCTCCAGTGCCCGAATCGCAGCGATTTTTGCATAACCATCCGAACTCAGATCGACCACAATGCTGCGCCGGTCTTGTCTCGACAACGAACGTAGGATCAAGTGCTTGGTTTCGAGGTTGTCGAGGATGCGTGAAAGACGCGACGGGGAGAGACCGATCATCTTGGCGAGCGCACCGGGTTCGACAATGCCCTCGTCGATGGCACACAGGCAGTAGGCCTCGTTGAGGGCCACCTGGGCGTGGTCCTTGATGAACTCTTCCACCGCATCGAGGTGCATGCGAAGTTGTCTGATTGCGCATAGGTAGATCATGACGTCCCCATATAGTTGCCAGAAGCAATATTTTTCTATAGCAATCATACTCCTGTTCTCGGCGGAGGTCAATGCTTTCGCTACAAGATAATCGATAAAATAGAATCGGTTGCTGGCTGTTCGGGAAATGGTTGTTGCAGGTTGCCGTTTGATGGGTGCGTCTGTATATTGAAAGCAGAACAAAAACTTGTGCCGCTACGGCACCCATGAAAGAGAGGTTGAATATGTTGGATAAAAACGTCGTGAAATTGTTGAACGAGCAGATTAACAAAGAATTTTTCTCTGCCTACCTGTATCTGGACATCGCTGGTTTCTACGCCAAAGATGGTCTGGATGGCTTTGAAAACTGGTTCAAGATCCAAGCCATGGAAGAGCGCGACCATGCCATGCTGTTTAGGCAGTATCTGCTGAACAACGGGTATGAAGTGAATCTTGGCGCTTTGGCCGACCCCACCAAGAAGTATGCCGACTACAAGGCTCCCCTGGTGGAGGCCCTCAAGCACGAGCAGTTCGTGACTGCATCGATCAATGCGATTTATGATGCGGCCTTTGCGGTCAAGGATTATCGGACGATGCAGTTCCTCGATTGGTTCGTCAAAGAGCAGCTCGAGGAGGAGAAGAACGCCGAGGACAACCTCAGGAAGGTTGAGATGGTCGGTATCGAAGGCAAGAGCATCTACCTGATCGACCATGCCATTTCCGGCCGGACCTATTCGGCTCCTTCGTTGCATCTCGACTGATTGTTGAAAACCCCTTCACAGAGAAAGCCCGCTGGTTTAGGACCAAGCGGGCTTTTTGTTGATCCCTTGGAAGGATTTGTCTACAGGTCGACCTTCCACAAACCATGCAGGTTGCAGTATTCGTAGACTGCCACGACTTTGTGCATGCAATCGAACTTCTTCTCGGGCTTGTCGCCGGGATTGAGGGTCTTGCGGAATATACCGCATTCGGTTACGACTGCGATCCACTGGATCCAATGCTCGGCAGTCATCGGGTGGGCGACCGATCCGACTTTCACCACCAATGAATCACCCTGCTTTTCCACGACGGGCACATGCTTTTCTTTTGCAGCGTCGGTGGTGTTGGCCTTCAGCTCTACCATCGGTTGGCCGCAGCATACCAGCTGCCCGCCGCCATCATTGACCAGCTCGACGATGTTGCCGCATTCCTTGCATCTGAAAAATCTGACTTTCATCCTTGCTATCCTCCTATCGTTCGCGATGATTCATGTCTTGTACTGTTACTGTAACCAATCCAGAACAGAAATGAAAGGGGCTTTTGTCAACAAGCATCTTCAAGTATGCTTAAGGTGTCTCGCGAAAGTGCGGGAGATGGAGGTGTCGCATGGCTATGAGACAGGTCAGCAAGGTTGTCGGGGGTGCTACCCAATACGACGGGGCGGGGGTGAAGCTTGTCCGGGTCATCGGGCGCGCCGATGTCGAGGACTTCGATCCGTTCTTGATGCTCGATGCCTTCGACTCGCTCGACCCGGCCGACTATGTGAAGGGTTTCCCGTGGCATCCCCATCGGGGCATAGAAACAGTCACCTACCTGATTGAAGGCGACATCGAACATGGCGACAGCTTGGGTAACTCGGGCTCGATCAACGACGGATGTTGCCAATGGATGACCGCCGGCCGGGGCATCATCCACCAAGAGATGCCCAAAGAGACTCCCCTCATGCTCGGAACCCAGTTGTGGATCAACCTCCCACGCAAGGATAAAATGACCCAACCTGCCTACCGCGACATCCGCTCCGACATGATCCCGATGGTGCAAAGTCCCACAGCCGACGTCAGGATCGTCTCGGGAGAGTATCGGGGTACCTTTGGTGCGGTACAGGGCGACTATGTGCGCACGCTGTACTTGGACATAGCGGTAAAGCCGGCAGCCCAATGGAGCCATGCCGTCCCGTCCGACCATACCGTGTTCTGTTATGTGGTCTCTGGTTCAGCCTCCTTCGGTGGCGATGGAAAGATCATCCCCTCCCATCGTGCGGTTTTGTTGGGTGCGGGCGATTCGGTCGACATTGCCGCTGGAGCACAGGGGGTACGCCTTTTGTTGGTGGCCGGGAAACCGTTGAAGGAGCCGATCGCTTGGGGTGGCCCCATCGTGATGAATACACGCGAGGAACTGCGCCAAGCCTTTGCCGAGCTCGATCAAGGAACGTTCATAAAATGAACACTAAAAGGGCTAAGGCCGTCTTTGTCGGGCACGGTTCCCCGATGAACGCCTTGGGCGATAACCCATACGCTGATGGATGGCGCGACATCGGTAAAGCTTGTGGTCCGGTCGAGGCGATCTTGTGTGTATCGGCCCATTGGTACACGAAGGAAACCCGGGTGGCTGTGACCGACACACCTAAGACCATCCATGATTTTTATGGATTCCCGCGCGAGTTGTACGAGCTGCGCTATGAGGTGCCGGGTGCTCCCGATTTGGCGCGACAGGTTGCTACCATGCTTGCGGTCGACGTGAAAGAGGATGCCCAGTGGGGATTGGACCATGGAGCCTGGAGCGTGTTGCGCCATATGTATCCGGCTGAAATGGGGATTCCGGTGTTCCAATTGTCGATCGAGCGGACTTTGACCACCCGCCAGCAGTATGGATTCGGTCGCGCGTTGGCCCTCTTGCGCGAGCAAGGAGTCTTGATCATTGCTTCAGGCAATGTGGTGCACAACCTTGGACGGATCGATTGGAACGCCAGCGATGGGTATGATTGGGCCAAGCGCTTCGACAAGAACATCCATGACGCCATCCTGGCCGGCTGCCATGACGATGTCTTGGACAGCCTTGCAAAAGACGGTGACGCAAAGAATGCCGTACCTACCCGAGATCATTTCGATCCGCTGTGCTATGTGTTGGGGAGTGTGGATCCGACTGAGCCGGTGGCGGTCTACAACAAGACCTGCTTGATGGGTAGCATTTCGATGACTAGCTATGTATTCGGGTGATACGTTGACCCTTGCAATCTGGCGCAGTATATTCTCCTTGAGTTAGCATGTGCTAACATCCCGGCTCAGGCCGAAACAAGGAGTGTCCTGCATGCATGCAGCAGTCATATATTGGAGTGGAACCGGTAATACCGAGTCCATGGCTAACTTGATCGCCCAAGGATTGGAGACCGCCGGGGTGGCTGCCGACGTCCTGTCGGTGAGCGAGTGTTCTCCCGAGATGATCGACAGCTATGGTCTGTTGGCATTCGGTTGCCCTGCCATGGGTGACGAGGAATTGGAGGAGAGCGAGTTCGAACCCTTCTTCAGCAGCGTGATAGAACGCCTGAAGGGTAAAAGGATCGCCCTGTTCGGTTCGTATGGATGGGGGGACGGGCAATGGATGCGCTCATGGGAGGCTGTGGTGGCCGCTCACGGCATAGCGGTGTTTGAAAAGGGTTTCATCGTCCAAGACGCACCGACGGCAGACGACATGATCGAGTGCCGCGAGTTCGGCCAACGCTTCGCAAAAAGCGAATCAAACTGAGGAGCCCTTCAAAGCGAATCCGTTGCGGTAACGGTTGAACAGCACCAAACCGGCCAGGACGACGATACCACCGACGATGGTTCCCATCGACGGGACCGAACCGGTGACGACGAAATCGAGCGATGTGGACAACAGCGGTGTGACGAACATGAAGTTGGTCACATCGCTGAGTCGTGTCGTGATGGCGCAGGCCTTGGACCACAGGATGAACCCGAGTGCGCTGGGCACCAACCCGAGGTGCAGCACGACAGCGACAGCCTGAAGCGGAGCCGCCGACAATTCCTTCAGCGCTTGCGGGGCGAACGGCAGCAACAAGAGTGCGCCGGCCACGATGCTGTAGATGGTCGATTGCAACGCGCTGTAGCGTCTGGCGGTTTTACGTAAAGTGATATTGTAAGCAGCAAAACTTATGGCTGCACAAAGCATCCACAACAAACCGCTTTCCATGCTAAAATTCCCACCATCGAGATTGAGCAACACGATTCCACCGAATTCTATGCCGACAGCAATCCATTGGGCCCTCCTGAGACGTTCCGCGAACATCAACGACGAGGCCACCGCAGTCATGATCGGCACAGTGGCGGTGACGATGCTGGCAGTGGCGGCGCTGATGGTGGTCATGGCGTGGTTGAAGGCCAAGGTGTACAAGGCAAAACCCAAAGCTCCGAGCAGGATGAACAACGGTATGTCCTTGGGAGCGGGAAGACCGACCCGTTTCACCATGCCCACTCCGATCAAGGCGAGTGCGGCAGTCCCGTAGCGCAAAAAACCCAACGGGAACGGACTGAAGTGATGGACACCGACGCCGGTAAAGACGAATCCGGACGCCCACAACATGACAGTGGCGAAACCCAGCAGTCGGGCATGGAGGTTGTTCGATGAAGGCTTTGGATTCATGATGCCACCACTGTAGCGCCTGGCGCTACCTGTGGCAATCGCTTGGACATGAAAAACCGGGACCGCGATGGTCCCGGCCTTGGGATGGGAAACTCCGCGCTTAACGCTTGAGGGCGGAATCGATGGCTTCGCGGTCGAAGCCAACAATGATCTTCCCGTTCACATCGAGGACGGGAACTCCCATCTGACCCGACTTGCGGACCATCTCTTGGGCTTTTTGGCCATCCATCGCGACATTGTAATCGGTGAACGGTACATTGAGGTTTTTCAGATAATTCTTGGCGAGCCTGCAATACCCGCAGGTGGGGGTGCTGTATACTGTGACGGCCATGGTGTTCCTCCTGTTTGGAATCCGGTTGCCCGGATACATTCAATTCTTTCGCTTGAAACATACCCTTGGGATACAATCGGGTCAACATTGAAGTATGTGACATCGTCACCTTGTGGTATGATTGCAATAACGATGCAATGGAGGTAGACACATGATGGATCGTGCTTCAAGGTCTCCTGCAGCGATGGCAGCCATATGCTCGAATCTTGCCAAAGCTTGCCAGAAACAAATGCGCTCAGAAGAGTCACAGCTGTTTGCAGCGCTTGAGACGTATTTCTCGTCCAAAAGGGAAACGGACAAAACCGCAACGTTGCCAGCGCTTGAAACGCTCTTCCGTGAAGATCTGGACACCTTGATTGTGCAGTGCGAGGAGCTTGCCACAGAGGCTTGCGACCGGGGAACACTGCGCGCCCTCACCTGGGGCAAGAAGGTTACGGCCATCCACAAATCGCTCTTGAGCCGTCATGCCAAGCAACAGGAGGGACTGCTCGCTGGTTCCAGCCTCTATGTATGCGAGGCTTGCGGATATATCGCCGTAGCGGCGGCGACTCCCGAGATGTGCCCCATCTGCAAGGCCCCCGCTTCACGTTTTTCCCGTTTGGGATAGGAGGTCGCCATGCACGCAGTGAGAAACATCAAGTTATGTACGAAGGATTGTGTGTGCCTGTTCGTCTGCCCGACCGGTGCGACCGATACCGAGACCGGTCAGATCGACGCCTCCCGTTGCCTCGATGGTTGCCGCCTGTGTGTGGACGTGTGTCCGTCGCATGCCATTTCGCTGTTGCCCGAGAACTACGCCGAACCCAAGCGCAAGGACGAAGCGATCGCACGGCACTTGATGGTTTTGTTGGAGAGCAAGGCCAAACAGGAGTCCATTGCCGCAGGGATTTCTCAAACTGCCGGAGGCGCGGTCAAGGCATTGGCGCTGGCGTTGGAGCGTTCAAACCGGATCCTTGCCGAGGATTGCGCCCGTGAAGCGGCTTTCATGCTGCCCCAAAGCGACGCGGTGCGCGAGTTGCTCGCCGCCATGCTCGACCAACCGTATGGCGAGGACTTCCCGGCCGATGCAGTGAAACGCTTGTTGGAATTGCTCTGAGCCGGATCAGCGACGCTCCTCCTGCGTGGCGGGAGGTTCGCGAAAGAATTCGCACCGGTTCTTGTACTCGCAACGGGGGCAGGCTGCCCCCGGGCATTGCTTGAAACCCGAGTCGACCGATTCGAGTTGCTTGACGTGCCATTCGAGCTCTTGGATCAACTCCCCGACATCCTTGAGATGCTGCAATTCCTTGCTCAATAGCTTGCGGTAGTGTTTCAACAGCTCAAGGCGACGCCGTTCGCCACTGTCGTCCTCATTGCCCAGGTGGACGATTTCCGAGATCTCCTCCAGCGACATGCCGTATTTTTTCAGTTGCAGGATGCGGTTGAGGTACACCAGATCCTCGTCGGTGTAGTGGCGTTGGTTGCCGTTCTTGCGGTCCTGGGTCTTCAACAGCCCCAGCGATTCATAGTAGCGGACCGTCCGGGTCGTGACCTTCGCTTTGCGGGCAAGCTCCCCGATCCGGTACATGTTCGTGTCCACGCTTCCCCCTCTGGTCTCATCATCCGATGGCCTGCTTTATAGCATGTGCGTGGCGGAGTGTCGAGAAGTTTCTGCCGTTTCGATTTTTCTTGACAGAACGACAGGGCTGCCCCACAATGCTATTAAAGTTTACGTTTAACGTCAACTTCACTTAATGAGGTAATCCATGAAAAGCGCTTTTTTAACCGAGCCGAAGCATATCGAGATCCGAGAAACCCAGCAACCCGTCCCCAAAGAACACGAAGTCCTCGTGAAAATCGCCTACTGCGGCATTTGCACGTTGGAGCAACGGCTGTATGACGGACAACGAAAAATTTATTATCCGATCGTACCGGGGCATGAGGCTTCGGCGGTGGTCGTCCATGTCGGCAGCGAGGTAATGACCGACGTCCATGTCGGCGACCATGTCGTGCTCGATTTGGTCAACCGGTGCCATGCCTGCCCGGCTTGCTTGTCGGGATCTTCCAACTTGTGCGACAACCGCTTCAAGAAAGGCCAAAGGGTCTTGGGTGCTTTCGCCGAATACATGGTGGTGCGGCCTGAGCAATTGCAGGTGATTCCCGAAGATTTGCCGCTGGATCAAGCGTCGTTCGCTGAACCGCTCTCCTGTTGCATCCGTTCGTTGCACCGCGTCGGTGTGTCGCTTGGCGACACGATACTCGTTTCCGGGGCGGGTACGATGGGGCTGTTGCATGTGAAAGCCGCCTTGGCGATGGGCTCCCGCGTCATCGTGAGCGACATCGTCCGCCAACGGCTCGATGACGCCAAGCGCATCGGAGCCGATGCAGTGGTGGATGCAGCGGATTCCAACGCCTTCACGACCGAAGTGAAGCGCTTGACCCGCAACCGTGGTGTGGATGCCTGTATCGTGACCACTCCATCGCATGCTGCGGCTGAGACGGCCTTCTCCGTTTTGGCTCCGGGTGGAAAACTCAACATCTACACCTCCTATGGCGACAAACCTGTGTTGCCGGTCGATATGAACACCATCCACCGCAACGAGTTCATCGTCACCGGTACCGAAGGGCGCTCCGAATTCGATTTCCATACGGCGGTACGGGCCCTTGCCAACCGCAAGATATCGGTTGATGATTTGATCAGCAGCATATATCCGTTGGAGAAGATCTCCGACGCCGTGGAAGTTGCCTTGGAAGGCAAGCTGTATCGCGTATTGGTGAAGATGGGGGAGTAAGTGGTTCTTACCATCGATGTCGGAACGACCACCTGCAAAGCAGCTCTGTTCGACGAAGACGGCGGGATGGTCGCCCATGCCTCTGAGTTGGTCCGGATTATCTCGGATGGCAATGGATCGCAGGAAACCGATCCTAGGCAGTGGGCCCAAGCCTTGGCTGCTCTGTGCCGCAAGTTGGTTGCAGGCACGTCTGTCCGGGCAGTGGCGGTAAGCGGGAACGGCCCGACCCTCACGCCGGTTTTTGGAGAACCGGCTGTGCATGGCGGCCTGCTGTTGGCACCGGCGGCCAATGCGATGTTGTGGCTTGACCGCCGGGCGGTTGCAGAGGCTCTTACAGTCAGCAAGGTTGTCGGTGGGTTTGTCGATTCCAGCTTCCTCTTACCCAAAGCGCTCTACTTGTCTCACCATCAAGCGCGGGTTTATTCGTCAACACGTTGGTTTCTTTCGTCGCATGAATACATCAATTACCTGCTCACCGGTGAAGCCCGTTGCGTCTTGCACGCCGACGATGCATTGCGCTGGTATTGGGACGGGCGAGTGTTGGCCGACCTTGGCCTCGATGCTTCCAAATTCCCGCTCATGTGCCGTCCGAAAGATGTGGTCGGTCATGTGACGGCCCTTGCATCGCGGGCATTGGGTTTGCCGGCCGGCATCCCGGTGTTCGCCGCCGGTCCCGACTTTCTCGTCTCCATCCTCGGATGCGCAGCAGTGGCACCCGGACAGACCTGCAATCGCTCGGGGACTTCGGACGGCATCAACCTCTGCACCGAACGCCCGTTCACAGACAGCCGTTTGATGACCTATCTCCATCCAGTGAAACCGTACCACAATATCTCGGGCATCATTTCCACGACGGGGAAAGCGATCGGTTGGATCAAGCAATTGGTAGGATTGGGAGATTCCCCGTTCGACAGCCTGTACCGTTTGATGGCTCAAGCACGAGCGGGCTCGGCCGGCCTTGTCTTTTTACCCTACCTGTGCGGGGAGCGTGCTCCGATTTGGGACCCGAAGGCCAAAGGGGTGTTCAATGGGTTGACCTTGGACACCGGTAGCGCCGAACTGGCCCGCAGTGTTGCGGAGGGAGTGTGCTTCGCCATTCGGGATGTCATCGAGACCATGGAAGAGCTTGGTGGGCGGGTGGGCGACTTGCGCATCACCGGAGGTCCTGCCGAAAGCGAATTCCTCAACCAATTGAAGGCCGATGTGACCGGCCGGGCGGTGTTGGTTCCCGCCATCGGTGATGCCGAATTGGTCGGTTCGATGGTGCTGGCCCGCACAGCGTTGGGTGATTTCCCCTCTTTGGCGGTCGCGGCCGAAACCTTGGTCGCCATGAAAAAGCGCTATGAGCCTGATGAGGCTGTAAAACCTATGTACGACCGGTTGTTCAAAACATACCGGGCCACCTATGCACACTTGAAGGAACAGTGGAGGAGTGAAGGATGAATGCAGGAATGATGTTGCGCAAACAAGCTCTGTTTTCCAAACAGGACGGACGCTCGGTCGTGATTGCCATGGACCACGGGGCTATAGCAGGTCCAGTGCAGGGCATTGTCCGCCCGGGTGAGTTGGTGGCTGCGTGCGTACGGGCCAAGGTCGACGGGATCTTGACCAACAAGGGTTTCGTGGATGCCAGCAGTGCTGCTTGGGACCGCTGCACCTCGTTGGTGTTGCGCCTCAGCGGAGGTTTCACCGTCTTGGGGGGACTTTTTGAAGAACAGATGATCGCTGAGCCGTTGACGGCCATATCCTATGGTGCATCGTGTGTTGCCATCACCGTCAAATTCGGCCATGAGCACGAGGGAACGTTCATCAAGCAGGCTTCATTGGCGATTGACGAATGCCACCGGCTCGGTTTGCCCGTCATGATCGAGGCCATGGCCAAGGGAACGCGCAAAGGGGAGAAAATCCCCTCCAACGATCCCGATGCCATCAGGATGGTGGCCCGCATGGGAGCCGAGATCGGAGCCGACCTGATCAAGACGTATTATACGGGAAGCGTCGAATCCTTTGCCCGGGTGGTGGAGGGCTGTCCGGTGCCCATCGTCGTGCTCGGCGGCGAGAAGACCGATTCGGTGCGCACGGTGTTCCAGGACATCCACGATTCGCTGACTGCCGGAGGCAAGGGCATCGCGGTGGGCCGCAACATATGGGAACATGGGAATGTCGACAAGATGCTTGCAGCCGCCATGGGCTTGGTCCATGAGGGATGGAGTGTCGATCAAGCTTGCGATTTCGTCGGTATCGCGTAGTCGATCCGTTTCATAACAAAGGAGGAGCGTTATGGGAAAGAGACTCGTTTTATGGTTGATTGTTCTTGCGGTTATCGGTGCACCGCTGACTGCAGCCGGGGCCGCCGAACAGGTTGCTGCCAAACCGCAATCATTGTCGTTGCTCGTATACATCACCGGAGTCATGGCGGGAAGCCCTCCCTACACGGCTTTGGCAGAAGGAGCCAACGAATTCGCCGCCGAGAACCCCAACGTGACGGTGAAGATTTACGAGGCGGGATTCAACCAAGCCCAGTGGGAGGAACAACTCACCTCGCTGGTCGCCACCGGTGAATACGATGTGGTGTTGGGTTCCAATCCGTCGTTGCCCGAGATTTGCGTCCGGGTCGGAGCAAAGTTCCCCAAGCAGAAGTTCATCATCACCGATGCCCAACTGGCCGGCAACAGCCAGATCAGGACCTATCTGTACAACCAGTATGAACAATCGCTCTATCTTGGTTATTTGGCCGGCTTGGTGACCACCAGTTCCATGCCGAGCGCCAACAAGGACCTCAAGATCGGCTTCATTGCCGCTCAGGAATACCCGTTGTTGAACAAGCACATGGTGCCGGGATTCTTGGCAGGGGCCAGGATGGTCGATCCCAAGATCGAGGTCGATTTCCGTGTGATCGGCAACTGGTTCGACGCCAACAAGGCTGCCGAACTGGCCGCCAGCATGAAGAATGCCGGAGTGGATGTGTTTGCCTCGATCGCCGGCGGCGCTGCCCAAGGTTTGTTCAAAGTTGCCAAAGAACAAGGTGCTTACATTGTGTTCCACAACACCAATGAATATGCGACGGCACCCGGTTATGTGGTCGGCTGTGGGTCGATGGAACAGAAGAAGTTGGTCAAGGAAGTGTTGGCTGAAGTCCTGGCCGGCAAAGTCGTCTACGGCACCGCTTCCACTGTGGGTGCCAAAGAGGGCTACATGGGCTTCTTCTTCGATGATCCGGCCTACAAGGCCAATCTCCCGGCTGACATCCGGACTAAGTTCGAAGCATTCTATGCCGATGTGAAGGCCGGCAAAGTGGCCTACACGCTTCCGGCTCTCTAAAGTAGCGGTCGTTATGGTCCCGCACAGGTGCGTGCGGGACCGGTTGTTGTGTTTCGGGAGGACTCCATGCAGGATGCGGTACAAATGACCGGCATCGTGAAAGTATACGGCGAAACCGGATTGCGGGCCAACGATGGGGTTGACCTGAACCTGCGCGCGGGAGAGATCCTCTGCTTGGCCGGGGAAAATGGAGCCGGTAAAACGACCTTGATGAAGGTCCTCTACGGTATGGAACGAGCCGATGCCGGCATCATCCGCATCGACGGTAAAGAGGTGGCGATCGATTCGCCGTTGACGGCCAACCGTTTGGGCATCGGCATGGTCCATCAGCATTTCATGTTGGTGGAAGATTTCACGGTGGCTCAGAATGTGACTCTCGGGAAAGAACCGTTGCGGCATCACCTGGCTTATGATGCAAAGACAGCCTGCACTATGGTAGACGAGGTGATCCGCAACCACCATTTTTCGATCGATACCCGCCAAAAGGTCGCTTCTTTGGCCATCGGGCAAAAACAACAAGTCGAAATCGTCAAGATGCTCTATCGCGATGTCGACATCCTCATCCTCGATGAACCGACCGCTGTCTTGACCGAACAGGAGACCGAGGCGTTGTTCGTTACCTTGCGTTCGTTGGCCGCACGTGGGAAATCATTGATCCTGATCACCCACAAGTTGCATGAAATCAAAGCGATCTCCGACCGGGTCGCCGTGATGCGCCAGGGGAAAATGGTCGGGCAGTTCGTGACGTCCGAAGTCGACGAACACGAGATCGCCCGTCTGATGATGGGCCAGGATGTCTCGTTATCGGTTCAGCGGACCGAAGTGCCAGTCGCACCGACCGATGTATTGTCGTTTAGGGATGTCTCGGTGTTCAGCCGTGGGCGCACGACTCCATTGCTCGACAACATTTCCTTCACGGCCCGTTCGGGAGAAATTTTAGGATTCGCCGGAGTGGGGGGAAACGGGCTCGCTGAGTTGGAAGCGGTCCTTGGTGGGAGTCTGCCGATCACGAGCGGCTCCATCCAGCTGCGCGGCGAACAGATCGCCAATCTCGGTACCGCTCGTTTGCGAAAAGGTGGCTTGGCTTATGTCCCGGCCGACCGTCTGCACACCGGTTGTGCTTTGGCGGCCGATGTGGCCGAGAATGTGATCGTGGACGCCAGGGATTCCTTTTATCGACACAACATGATGCAACGTTCGAAGATCGAGGGACATGTCGGGCGCTTGCTGACGACCTATCAAGTGAAAGGAAGCGCCCACATGCCGGTCGGGACCTTGTCGGGCGGAAACATCCAGAAGGTGGTGTTGGCCAGGGAAATCGAGCAGTACCGCGACCACATCGTGTTTTGCGAACCGACTTGGGGCTTGGATGTGGCCAGCAGCCATTTCGTGTACGAGCAAATGATGCGTCTGCGTGCCCAAGGGGCCGCCGTCATCCTTATCAGTTCCAACCTTGACGAGATATTGGCATTGTCCGATAGGATCATGGTGCTCTGCCGTGGTGCTGTCGTGGCCCGCTTGGACCAAAATTCTGTCCGGCAGGTCACCAAAGAGGAGATGGGCAGTTACATGCTCGGGTTGAAACGCCAGGAGGAACCTCATGGACAGCAGGCTTGAACGGCGCCACAACCGTACCATGCGGATCATGCTCGGTTCGGTGGGGATCTTGACGATCATCGTCATAGCATTGGCCGTGCTGGTGGTGCTGGCGTTGTTGTTGAGCAAGACTCCGTGGCGGACGCTGCGTTACTTTTTCCTCGGTCCGTTGCAAAACACCTACTACTTCGGCAACATGCTCAACACAGCCATTCCCTTGATGTTTGGTGGTTTGGGCGTTTCATTGGCCATGCGGGCCGGAAGCTTCAACCTGGGTGGGGAAGGGCAGCTGTACGGCGGGGCGTTTGTAGCCACCGTCTGCGCCATCGCCTTGGCACCACTTGGCATCTTCGGAGCGGCTCTTGCCTTGTTGGCCGGAGCACTCAGCGGCGCTTCGCTGGCAGGGATCTCGGGAGTGTTGCGCATGAAATGGAACACCAGCGAGTTGATAACCTCGTTCTTGCTGTCCAATGCCGTGGTGTTGGTGGTGAATTATCTGATTGCCGGACCATTCATGGACCCGCAGACCAACCTGATCGCAACCCGTGCCATCCCACAATCGTACAGGATGGCCCGCATCTTGGAACCGTCCAACTTGAGTGCGGCTTTGTTCATCGCCATCGCGGCGGTAGTGGCCGTCCACTTCTACCTCTACAAGACCAAGAGGGGCTATGAACTGCGCATGTACGGCCTCAACAGTAAGTTTGCCGTGTACGGCGGGATCGATTCCAAACGGTATCAAGTGCTGCCGATGGCGCTCAGCGGAGCATTCTATGGCTTGGGAGGCGCCTTGGCAATTTTCGGAACCTACTATGCTTGCATGAAAGAATTTTCGACCGGGATGGGCTGGAACGGCTTGGCTGTGGCGTTGATAGCCAAATATCGGCCGGCTGCAGTCATCCCCGCAGCAATCTTTTTCGCCTACATCGAATCGGGAGCACGCAACGCGATGCTCCATTCGGATGTGACCTATGAGATTTCCTCCATCGTCCAGTCGGTGGTGTTCTTCTTGGTGACCAGCGTGGTGTTGCAACAAATCGGCACCAAGAGCAGGAGGACAGTATGAGCAGTACGGCCTTCCCGGTCCTCCACAGTGCAGTCTCGATCATGACGCCGTTGCTGCTTGCTGCAATGGGCGGATTGTTCTCCGAGTTGTCGGGCATGCTCAATATCGCCTTGGAGGGTCTCATGCTCATCGGAGCGTTCGGCTCGGTGGTGTTCGCCCACTACAGTGGCAGCATGCTGGTCGGTATCCTGATGGGGGTCCTCTGCTCGTTGCTGTTGGCGGCAATGTTGGGAGCCGTCACACTGTATTTGAAATCGAACGTGTTCATCACCGGCTTGGCTGCCAACCTGTTTGCTTCGGGTTTGACGGTGGTGTTGTCGTTCAAGCTGTTCGGCAACAAGGGGGTGGTGGTGTTTCAGGAGATGGGCCGCTTGCCTACGCTCGATATCCCCTTCATAGAGCGTATTCCTTTGCTTGGCGACTTGCTTTCAGGCCACAGCGGTTTCGTCTATCTGGCATGGTTCTTGCTGGCGGTGTGTGCATTCGTATTGTACCGTACTCCGTTCGGCATGCGCCTCAGGGCAGCTGGTTTGCATGAGAAAACCTTAGTCTCGTTGGGGATGAAACCGGACCGGTATCGCTTCACCGCTTTCCTGATCAGCGGATTCACCTGTGCTTTGGGCGGGGCGTTGCTTACCTTGAATCTGGGTGCGTTCGTGCCGAACATCACCTCGGGCAAAGGCTGGATCGCGTTGGTTGTGATATTCTTGGGCCAGAAACGGCCACTGGGGTTGTTGTTGGCAGCCTTCACGTTTGGCTTCGCCGATTCCTTCTCGAATTACGCTCAAGGTCTTTGGAACATCCCGGCCGATTTCATCCTGGCCATCCCCTATGTGTTCACGTTGCTGGCCATGGTAGGGTTCTCGATCTACGCCAGCAAACGGTCCCTGTGAATGGGGATGGACAATCCTTCCCTGTTGGTGGATGATTGGCTCCATGAAGCTCACCAAAGGCCAGAATATCGCCCAAGCGGTCAAGTTCACCCTCTTCTCGGCAAGTGCGGGGATCGTGCAGGTCGTGGCGTTCACTGTTTCGTTCGAATTGGCAGCTTTGCCCAACCGGGTCAGCTATTTTATCGCCTTGGTCCTGTCGGTGCTCTACAATTTCACGGTGAACCGGGCCTTCACGTTCAAAGCGGCCAACAATGTTCCGATCGCCATGTTGAAGGTAGCCGCTTATTATGCCGTGTTCACCCCGCTGTCGACGTGGTGGGTCGATCCATTGGTGGGTCTGGGGATCAATGAATACGTGGTTCTCGGCATGACGATGGTTGTCAATTTTGTGACAGAGTTCCTTTTTTGCCGGTTCGTGGTCTATCGCAATGCGATCAACACCAACCAACGGGGAATGGCCGAAGAAGAGCGCTTGCGCACATCGGGCAAGAAATAATGGCGACCAGGCGGGTATTGGTCTGTTTCATAAGTCTATTCATTGCTTTGCATGCTTTGTGTGCGGCCGATATGGTTGTGCTGACAGATGGCACCCGGCTTGAAGGGACGTTGATCAAATACGATCAAACGGCGGGGCTTGTCATGATGCTGGAGCATGATGAGCACATGGAATTTTCGCCTGCACAGGTGGCATCGGTTGTCACCAACTACCAACTGCTGGGCATTTCACAACCATCCAGCCAACATACTCTTCCGATCATCTATCATGCGGGGGTGAACAAGGCGTTCCATCATGTGCCGCCCCGCTTCGAGTTCAACGGGCGCATGTACGACATGGAGACCGGATGGGGCATGCCAAGCGACGCTTTCGAGTTCTTCATCGATGCCCGCAATTCCACCACTCTCGATGCACAAGCAATCGAGTTGATCGATGATCTCGAACGGCGCATGATCAAGCAAAACCGCATCATGTCCATCGGGGGCATGCTGGCCGCCGCGGGGGTGTTGATGACATGGCTGCCGATCAATCTTGACGACCCAGCGGCGACTCCTCCTTTGGCCAAAGGTATCGCCATCGCGGGTTTCACTGTCAACTTAGCCGGATTGGGCATGTGGTTATCACAACTGTTCGTGGATAACGGCACCTATCTCGATCAGATAGCGGATGCCGCAAACAAGCGCTGATACTTCCTTATACAGAAATGCTCCAAACGACCCGTTCCCACTAGGTCACCGCTGATGCGTTATCTTGGGTGACGGGAGCTTGTGAAATCCGGTGACTGCGTAGTTCTCAGAAATTTGGTTACAGACGTTATCAAGTGATGGTAGACTCTTCTGCAAGTGTAGAGGGACTGAGCATGTATTTCATTGCGATCGATGGTGGTGGAACAAAGACCGATATGGTGCTGTTTGATGAAACAGGACTAATTGTCAGACGACTTAAAAACAAAGGATGCAACCCTACCGATATTGGTCTTGATACCATGTTTTCAATGCTCTATGAGATGATTGGCGTACTTGAAGCCTGCATTTCTGAACCTGTAGCATCAATTTTTGGAGGAATTTCCGGTCATATTGCCTACAAGGAGATTATTCCTCCTGCCGTGAAGAAACATTATCCCAAGGCAGTGGTTCATACTGCCTGTGATGGTATTCAACTGATATCCGGAACACTTGGTTCTGCTGATGGTTGCGGTTTGGTTTGTGGAACTGGTTCATCTTTGTTTATTCGGAAAAGTGGGGAACCAATAACAACAATCGGTGGTAGAGGCTATATCATAGATACCGGAGGAAGCGGTTACTGTTTGGGAAGAGATGCTTTTTACATGGCTTTCAAATCCATGGATAAAAGAATAAAGCCAACTTTACTTGTAGATATCCTTGGACAAAAGACTGGTTTACTTTTTGATGATTGGCAGGCAGCCATTTACAAGGGTGGAAGAAGCTACATCGCAAGTTTTGCAGATGCCGTTTTTGTTGGCCTCAAAGAAGGCGACTGGGCCTGCAAAGAAATTGTCGACCACCAGGCGAGTCTGTTGGCAGAACTCACGTATCCTGCAGAAACTCATTTTACTGGCGGGTTTGATGTGGTTATGAGTGGCGGTATCGTAACCTCCTACCCCGAATACGTTCAAGCAGTAAAAGAAAAGGCAAGTAAACGTGCCAATTTGATTCTTGCCAAGGTCCCGCCGATCTATGGAGCAGCGGTGGAAGCCCTTTACAACCTTAAGATGGAACCTACAGAGCAGTTTAAAATAAATTTTCTTGAAAGTCTTGGTGCTGCAGATAAGAACCTCTGAATTACTCATCCTTTGTTCCACATGCAGGACACAACCTTTCCATACCAATTCACTCAGTGCATCTCAATCCGACAGACTCCTACGCTGAACCAAGGAAAAATCCTTGCAAGTTGTTTTATACAAGGATTTGATTGGTAAGCCAAACGCGATTCGAACGCGTGATCACTTCCTTAAAAGAAAAGAAAGGCTTCAATCATAAAGAAATGCGGTTTTAAGCAAATGGTAACGCTGCCTATGTTTTCGTTCAGCTTCCTGATCCACCTGAGTACCCATTGGGATATCGTTTTGGTATCACTTTTTTTCTTGGTGCGCCTAAACAAGCGTTTGGTCGTGCCTTTTTGCCAAACGGGTCAGGCGCTCCCCGTTGGTAACTCATGGTCTCGGTCGAGCATGATCCGCTCAACCTTGTGGTAGCTTTTTCCGAATTCCGGATTCTTGCCAAGCATTCCTTCAAGAAGCACGAAAGAAGCTCTCCTGCTGATCGAACAAAGTCTGGCTGACGCACTTCCCGATCTGCTTGATGTCGCACAGCCCTGAGAATTTTGCTTCACTTTCCCCAAGCCTGCATACCGCTGCGCGAGTTCGGTGCTTAAATCCAATGCCCCGGCTGTCTCGATGAAAATGCCTGGATGTTTGAATAGGGGCGCAATGTGGAATCTGTTTTTCCTGGCAGTCGAATATAAGACCTTCTATCATTTATGGATGATTGGTTTTTGTCATCCATGGCTAGAGGCATATTTTTCCATCCATCGTCCTGTTGATGATGTAAAACTGATTGATTCCTGCCATTGAAAATCTCCGTACTCATGGTACCAGAAGGCGGTTTTATTGACAGGTTTTTGTAACACTTTTTGTAACACCACGGATTTAAGAAGCCTATGGTAAAAGAAAAAGCCTTGCAAGTTGTTATCTTACAAGGC